>CACWOG010000297.1 GCA_902762455.1 uncultured Bacteroidia bacterium
TTGCCTACGTTTTCAACGACAACAACTGCCGACTTATACTGCTTGGAGATTCAGCACAGTTGCCACCGATTGGGACGGTCATCAGTCCTGCTCTTGACGAAAATTACCTCAGCGCATACGGCATGACAGTTTTTTCGTGCGAACTTTCCGAAGTGGTAAGACAAGACGCTGATTCGGGCATTCTATTCAATGCCACGCAGTTGCGCAAAATGATGACCGATGGCAATTTCAATTTTCCAAAATTGAAGTACAAAGGTTTTCCTGAAATCCAGTCCATCACAGGCGCGGAACTGATTGATGAAATTGAAAATTCGTATTCCCGCTACGGCAACGACGAAACCAGAATCATCTGCAAGACAAACAAATACGCCAATCGTTACAATATGGGAATCCGCAACCGCATTCTTTGGCGCGAGGAGGAACTTTCGTATGGCGACTTGCTGATGGTTGTCAAGAACAACTATTCGTGGTTGCCCGAAAATGCCGAAATCGACTTCATAGCCAACGGCGATATGCTTGATGTTCTGAAAGTTAGACGGCACTACGAACTATATGGGCATAGGTATGTTGACCTGTATGTGCGGTTTGTCGATTTTCCCGACTTGGAAATAGAGGTGAAGGCTCTGCTCGACACTTTGGCAATCGATTCGGCAGGTATGCCGAGCAATTATTACAAGGAACTGTGGGAACAGCTTGAAGTTGACTATCAGGACATTCTGGATACGAAAAAACGCCACGAAGCCATTCTTAAAGACCCGTACTACAATGCCTTGCAGATAAAGTATGCTTACGCGCTTACCTGCCACAAGTCGCAGGGCGGACAGTGGAAGTCGGTTTTCATCGACCACGGCTGGCTCAACAAGGAAGAAATCACCGACGAAGGCAAATACGAATTCCTTCGCTGGCTATACACCGCAATCACAAGGGCAACAGAAAAATTGTATCTGGTGAATTTCGACAAGGAGTTTTTGGAAGAATAAAAAATAAACGATGAAAGAAATTACTGAAGATTGGTTTAAAGAAATTACAGATTCAGGCCTGTTTGATAAAGATGATTTAAAAGCCGCGGATGCAACTCCGTTTCAAGTCCATAAAATAACAGACGAATATGCTATTGTTGGAGATGGTGATGGTAGATATGTTGGTATTTATAAGTCTGGATTGTATTTGGTAAAGGATGAGCATACTGCAATTCCTAATTTTACCATTGCCGATGAAAACACATTGAAACTCTACAACTTAGGACAATGTTATCTTGTTGAACACGGTAATCCGTATCACGAATATGTTAATAATGTAGAGGAGGGTCTGAAGTTTTTTGAGTTATTGGGATATACTCTTGGCGAAAATCCTGATGAAGAAGTGAAACGCAGACACGAGCTGCTTGGTAAGCTGAAAGCCATGCCTCAATATTTGCCCGACACATTAAATATGAAGAATATAAACTTCTCAATTGAGTCGGATGATTTCAATAGTGCTCTCGAGTATAAATTGCAGCGACTAGAACGAGGCTTTGATGATACCGAGACATGGAATCTTTATTATACGATTGCGGGTTTTGTCCTTCCAAGACTTAAAAGATTCAAGGAAGTAACAATGGGATATCCAGCGGTAATGACTGAAAATGAGTGGAATGAGTGTCTTGACAAGATGATATTTGCATTTGAAACAGTGCTAAAAGAAGATGATGATATTGATAGTTGTGATAATGAAAAAGTAGAAGAGGGATTATCTCTATTTGCAAAGCATTATTTTAATCTTGGATGGTAAGCTAATGCGAAAGATGGCAAATTGAATTAATGGAATATTGTCATACACCGCAATCACAAGAGCAACAGAAAAATTGTATCTGGTGAATTTCGACAAGGAATTGCTGGAAGAATAACACTTTGACAGATGCAATTTAGCGCGTTTTGCGTATGTCTTCCATTACATTTATAAATTTATTCGCGAGAACCGAATAGGTATGATTTTTCAAGACATACTGACGCCCATTACAGCCAAGTCTCTGCAATTCGTCGGCTGGCATAACCTTTAGTTTCATAATGGCATCCGCAATAGCTTCCGCATTCTCAGGTTCAACGCTTATTCCGCAACCAGCCTCTGCAACAGGGTCGTTTGCTGCTTCAACTGCGTGGACAATAGGCTTTCCCGACATTTCATAGTCGAAAATCTTGTTGGGAGAAATGCCAAATCGGTACAAGGGATTTTTTCTCCAGCCAATGAAAAGCAAATCCATCAAAGAAAGCAACGATGGAACTTGTGTTTTTGGTATAGGGTCAAAAAAGAAAATATTATTTATGCTCTCGTCTTCTGCCTTTTTAACAAGACGCAGTTTTTCAACACCGTTGCCGACAAGTACAAAGGCAATGTCCTTTTCCGACAACATTTTCGCAGCATCAACAAAAGAATCGAGGCTGTTTGATATTGCGTGACCGCCGAGATAGCCCACAATAAAACCGTACTTGGTTCTTATCTTTTCAATTTCGGAACGCAGGCTATCGCTTATGCCTTCAGGATTTTCCCAGTCTTCTTCGACAATGCCATTGGGGACATAGTAGAATTTTTCGCGTGACAATCCGCGTTCTTCCGCGTGGTCTATCGCCTTGGGCAGCATCGACACTACTGCATCGACATTTGCGTAGGCAAAATCCTCGGCGCGTTGCATTACACGGATAAATGGATGT
>CACWOG010000298.1:0-1069 GCA_902762455.1 uncultured Bacteroidia bacterium
CCGCAATATGTCCTTCCTTATGAAGTCCATAGCTCTCGGAAAAGAGCAGTTTGGACTTCCGGAAAAAGAACAGCACGCCTGGACGAACTTTATTTAGCGATTTTGCGTGGCTTTGGTTTCCTTCACCTTGAAGTTTTGTTCTGATTTCCATTGATCGGATATGTGTTTTCAAGGAATTTTCATAATCGCCCATATATCCATAAACGATTCCGATGTTGTTCAATATAGATGCATACCTGACATGTTCTTCACCGACATTTTTCTTAACAATATCCAAGGCCTGCATATAATATTTCAGGGATTTTTGCTGGTCGCCAATTACCGAATAGTTGCGGGCAGTACTTTCCAGTAACCTTAAATAATTTGAGTTTTCTTCTCCGACATACTTTCCCCATTTTTCCAATGCTTCTAAAAAATATATCAAACCGCTATAATAGTCGCCCATTTTATTGTATGTGACACCAATATCATTGAGTGTCAGTATGCAATTCTTATGGTTCTCGCCATATATCTTTTTCCCGACTTCAAGTGCTTTTAAATAATACTTCAATGCATTCTTATAATCTTCCATGCGCAAATATGTGAGGCCAAAGTTGGTAAATGCCTGAATAAATTCATTATTATACTCCGTATATATTTTCCCCTTGATTTCAAAAGCCATAGTATAGTATTTCAATGCATTGGAATAGTCGCCAAGATAGAAATACATGACACCTATATCATTCAACTTTGATGCATAATTTGAATCATCCTCAGTTATATATTTTTTGTAATATTCAGCCGACTGCATAACATAATCCAGGGCTTTATGGTATTCCTTAAGTGAAAAATGCGAAGAGCCTAGACCTGCTAATGCTTTGATATAATAATAGTTTCCGCCATCATTGACATCTTTTGTCATTTCTATGACTTGGTTGTACAGGTCAATTGATTCCATATATTTTTTTTCCAGGCAAACGCTTTTTGCTAATTTTAGCAGAGAATCTGCATTGTGGAATATGGCTGTCGTGTCGGACTGTGAGAACGACAGGTTGCACATTAGTGCAAGAATGACTATTGGTAGTAATTT
>CACWOG010000298.1:1091-3759 GCA_902762455.1 uncultured Bacteroidia bacterium
TCGCCGTTCTATGGCTTCGCCGTTTCTAAGTTTCTATGTCTGTGACGTTTCTAGGTTTCTGTGTTTATTGGCTTGCAGGCTGACAGGCTTGCAGTCTTACGGTCTATCAGACTTGCTGTCCCACAGGCTTGCAGCCTGACTGTTCTACAGGTCTTCTGTTCGCCTTTCAGCCAATTAAATTGTATATCCCTTTGCATCTTGTCGTCCAAATCTCCAAATTTTCAAATCGTAAATCGTACTTCGTAAATCGAAAATCACTTTTCGTTTCCATCCAGCATAATGAATGCCGCCCAATATCTTGAATTTCCAAATCCTTCTGTTGTCTTTACCTTGTTTTGTGCTGCTAGGAAGGCTTCGCGCTTAGTCATTCCATTGGTTAGGTTGGTGTAGAATTCTGTCATCATCAGTAGGGTAGCGTTGTCGTCAACAGGCCAGAGGCTCATAATAATGGTACGAGCACCAGCCTTCTTGAAACCACGCTGCAAACCGAAAACGCCTTCGCCGGTGATTTCACCAAGGGCGGTCTGGCAAGCGGAAAGCACAACCAAGTCTGTTTTTCGTAAGTCCATATAGCTGATTTCCTTTGCTGTCAAGATGCCGTCCTCGATGCCATCTGGAAGTGGAAGGTTCTGCCAAGCGTAGTTGGCTCCCGAAAGCAAAAGTCCCGACTGCAAGAGGGTCTGGTCGCCCGACAACTTTTTGTCGGTGGGCAGGAAAAATCCGTGGGTTGCAATGTGCAAGACGGAAATATTATCGCCCGACAATGCCTTGAAAGATTCCTCGTTTGCCTGCGAACCTTCGTAAAGCGTGGTTTTTACCTTCTTATTTTTCTTCAACGTGCCGATAATGTTTTCAACTTCGGTTTTGGTGCCTGGCAGATAGTTGAGTCCATCGTGGTCCTGGTCCTTGTTAAGTTCTGCAAACGAATTGTACGAAGCGCTTCGTGTGGCGTACCTGTTGCTTTCCCGTTTCATTGTTGAGGTGTCGCTGTCGTAGAAAATGCCGCCGTAGAAAACGGAGTTTTTGACAGGCTTGGGCATATAGTCCATTGCAAGGAATCGGGTAGAGGATACGCGGTACATTTCATATTTGTCAGAAATAATCTGCTCCTGACTGATTGGCGCATATTCAACGGCAATCTGGTGCAACATTCCCGACGGAGCAAAGTAGATGCGCGGATTTGCAGGGAAATACTTCTCCAGAGGTTTCCACAGCATATTATAAAGTCCAGTAGATTCGTATATTCCAAGTTTTTTGGCAGAAAGCGATGTCGCACCACGGTCATTGTCGTCGTTGGGAGCCTGTGTTTTCGTAGGTGCAACACCACGGAGCAGTTTGTTCATTTCCTCTTTTTCGAACAACGGCACAAATGCCGGGGCTTCCATATTCTTTGTAAGAACAATAGCAGCGTAGTTTGTTGTGCCAGATTCGGTAACATTTGTAAACTCTATTGCCACATCGTTAGGTTTAAGCGATTTCTGTACTTCTTTCCAGTCGATTTTTATGAAACGTGTTACATCGCCGAAGTCCGTGCTTCTTTCCAAGATACGTCTTTCTGCTTTCTGAATTTCATCGGCTAGGGAGTCGCAGTTGTATATGCGTTCGGAAATAGGCTTGTCAAGTTCCTTGTTCATTTGCTGGTGCAGGGATTTCATTTTCTCATAGTCGGCAATAAGGTTCTTGTCGCCGCTTTCCATTATGATGTTGGTCATACTTATTTCCGAGGCAAGCAAAAGACCTTTTGTTGTGAGTTCGGCATCGTACGAAATCTTTGCCCCAAGCGCATCGGATGAACTGTGGAAGGAGTTGGAAATGCATTGGGAATAGCAATTGTTGTTGGCTTTCCAATATTTTTCACGTTCCTCGGATGTCATAAACGAGAAGTTCCGTATAAGATTGTCTTTATTTATGTTGATTACTTTTTCCTTGGTCTTGATGGCATTGGCATAGTCTCCCATTTCGGCGTACAAGTAGCTGATGTCGTTCAGACTGCTTGCATAGCTTGGATTGTTTTCACCAAGAGTATTTTTGTATATTTTGGCTGCCTGTGTGATGTATTCCATTGCTTTCTGGTTGTCGCCCAATTTGGAAGTCTCAACGCCTAAGTTGTTTAATCTCAGCGCGTAGCCAGGAGTTTCCGTACCAATGGTTTTGCCTGTTATTTCCAGCGATTCCTTATAATATTTCTGCGCTTTTTCGTGGTCTCCCATAGCCGAACTCAATTCTGCTATATTGTTCAGTGAGATTGCATAATCCGCATTTTCACCCATATATTTCTTTTTGATTTCCAATGCCAACTGATGGAATTCCATTGCATCGCTATAGTATCCCAGGTCTTGGCAAACAGAACCTAGGTTGCTGAGTGTCAATGCATATTCTGGGTCGTTTTCTTTCAATGTGGCAAGACGAATTTCGGTGGCTTGAGTTATATATTTGAAGGCATTCTTATAGTCGCCCATCTTATAGTACAATGAACTTAAGTTGCTTAGCGAGTTGGCATAATGATAGTGATTTTCTCCATATATCTTTTTTCTTTTCTCCATTGCCATAGTGATGTATTTCATTGCATTCTTGTAGTCGCCCAAATCTATATACACAGTACCTAGACTTGAAAGCATATTTAGGTAGTTCTCATTGTCCTCGCCATATACTTTTAATGCGTTTTGCT
>CACWOG010000299.1 GCA_902762455.1 uncultured Bacteroidia bacterium
ATGTTGCCCGAACTGGTCGAGCGTCTGTCCGAAATCGCTGGCATCGAGTGGATTCGTCTGCACTACCTATATCCATTCCTGTTCCCCGAGCGTCTGCTTGATGTTATCCGCGACAATCCAAAGGTTTGCAAGTACATCGATATTCCTCTGCAGCATATTTCCGATAAGGTTCTCACGGGTATGCACCGCGGTGGAACAAAGCAGCAGACTATTGCGCTTCTCGACAAGATTCGCAAGACAATTCCTGAGGCAGTAATCCGCACCACAATGCTCGTCGGTTTTCCAAACGAGGGCGGCGCTGAATTTGAGGAACTTGTGGAATTTGTAAAGGAACAGAAATTTGACAGACTTGGCGTGTTTACATACTCAGAGGAGGACGGAACGGCTGCTGCATCGGAGTTCTGCGATGTTGTTCCGCAGGAAGTGAAGGATGAACGTGCCGAGCGTATTATGGAAATCCAGCAGGAAGTCTCGTTGCAGTCCAATCTGGCGAAGGTCGGCAAGACTTTCCGCGTGCTTATCGACTATATCGAAGACGATATGTTTGTTGGTCGTACTGAATTTGATTCCGTCGAGGTTGACAACGAGGTTTTGTTCCCGTATTCCGATAAATACAAGGTCGGCGATTTTGTGGATGTCAAGATTGACGATGCTTCGGAATATGAATTGTATGGGATGGCTATTGATTGACCGTTAGCCTTGCCGCATAGTCGTAGTGTTCACCAAATTGTATGATTTCCATTTTTAGTCCGCATTGTTCTGCGTAATCCTCAACGGAATACGGGTCGGCGAAGAACCAGTTGAATTTGCCCGAACTTTGCTTGTGGAACGAAATGTCGTAAACAAGTTCTCCGTAATATTTTCCACCGAGCGGAATATTCACCGAACCATCGTCTTCCAAGTAAAGGTACTGCAGGTCCGACGAGTCGAAAATTATTTGTCCTCCATCGTTGAGCAACGATTTCAGGTGGGATAGGAGCTTGGGTAGTTCTGGTAATGTTCCTGCCATGCCTATGCCGTTCATAAGCAGGAAGATGGTGTCGAATTTTTCGGCGTTATAGTCGAAGATATTTTTGCAGACGACCTTTTTTACACCGCGTTTCTGCATTACTTCGCAGCATCCTTCTGATATGTCGAGGGCGGTTACATCGAAGCCATTCTTCTGCAGATACAACGAGTGCGAACCTGCGCAGGCACCAATGTCGAGCACTTTGCCTTTTGCTTCGAGGAGAGCAGTTTTTTCGTGTTGCGGCATCTTGTCGAATCCGCGGAAAAGATAACTTGCTGGAAGATAGTCGGTTTCGGCAATGTCGGTGCGCACTGTGATGCGTGCTCGCTTGTCGCCTTCGAGGTAGGCCTTGAGGCAGAGTCCGAAAATATCGTTGTGCTGTGTATTTTCCATTTTATTCCTCGTTAGCTGGAGACACTCTGAATACTATCCTGAAAATCCCGTCGTTGTAGCTTGTGCTGGTGATACGGAAACTGCCGATTTCTGCAGTGCTTTTCACGTGGTTGCCAAGGCAGGGGCACACGTCGTAGTCGCCGATATAGACGAGACGTAGTGTTTCGCTTGCATCTTCGGGCAGACGGCTGATGTCGATTGACGGTGGCAGTTCGTTGCGCGACACGAATTTTGTTTCGACAGGCAAGTTCTGCGCAATAATTTCATTCACTTTTGCTTCTACGGCACGGATTTGCTCGTCGGTAGGGCAGAAGTCGAGGTCGTAGTTGCATTTGCTCTTCTTGCGTTCGATGTGGTTTATGCGCGAACGTGCACAGCCAAAAGTGCGTACCATTGTCTGGTTGAGTATGTGTTCGGCGGTATGTGCTGGCGGAAATTCGTCCTTGTTGTGTGCGTTGAGTGTTGGTTCTTCCATACTAATTAATTGCTTGAGTCTGTTATTCTTACCAAATACCATTTGCCGTCGGTTGTTGCAAAGTAGTATCTTACGTATATGCCGTTTTCTATTCCCGTCTTGGTTACAATATACATGTCGTTTTCCTTTTCGGTTCTCGCCTTGTAGCTTTCGTCAACGAAATTGTCGAACAGCCAGAATTCGGCACCAATGTCTTCGGTTATTTCGGTTTCGTTGTCTTCGTCGTATTCATAATAGGTGAGCGGAAGCGGAAATTTTGTGCGTTCCATCTGGAATACGGAGTCGGAAGTGTATGATTTCCAGAATTTCTTGAAGTTTTCAGCATTTTGTGCAGAGCAGTTATAGGCACCTGTGCAAATTGCAATGGTTATTAATAGTAATTTTAATTTTGCTTTTATCATATTCGTTTGTTTTATTGTTTATTGTTGTTTGTTTTGTGCGTTACGATAATTTGCTCGTGCGTTATACATTTGTTCCTTTATTCCACCTTCGGTAATGAAGCGGTTCTGCATAGTAGTCAATAACTTATGTAGCATATATGTTGCTTGGTGTATAAGAGTTATGCAGAGATTGGAAATTTCTTCGTCGTTCATTCGTTTTATTTGCTGAGCATAGTCTTGCATAATGCTTTCACTACGAGCGTATTGGCGAAGTTTTTCATATCTTGGGTGTAGTTGTCCCCATTGTTGTAAGTTACGTACGCGTAGGTAATCTTCGTAATCTGTCAATAATTCTTCCAAACTGGCTTTTGCCACAT
>CACWOG010000300.1 GCA_902762455.1 uncultured Bacteroidia bacterium
TGTCAGAGAGTTCAACGATGCGCTATTGGGCTTTTTCTGTGCCTGTGCGATGAGAGCCTTTTCAATTATTGGTTCTGCCTTGTCTTCGCTGTCGTTGGCAAGCACATACGACAGTCGCGATTCGATGGTGGCGAGAGTTTCTCCGTTCAGATAGTCGAGGTAATGCTCCATCATTTGCTCGTAGTTCTTTTCTACGCTGTAGATGTTGCCTATTTCGAGTCCGTATTTTTTGTTAGGAAACTTCTTTTCTGCCCGTTCGTAAATGTCGATTGCGTGCTGGAACTGGCGGTACATCTGGAATGCGCTGGCGGCGTTTGCCACCGAACTTTCGTTGGCTAGGGCAATTTCCTTTGCCTTGGCAAATTGTTCTTCACTTTCGCTTGTACGGTTGAGGTTATAGTAAACCATGCCGAGGTCGATGAGAATGTAGAAGTCGTTTTTCTTCTTTTTGGCTTCCTTTTTCAAGAATTTCTCGGCGGCATCGAATTGTTTCAGCAGCGTGAGGCACGACAGGTACATGTCGCGGTAGCTCTTGTATTCGGTCTGTGCATAAAGGTCCTGATATATTGTAAGAGCCTTCTCGTACTCGCCGTTCTGGTAGTATTTGCTGGCAAGCTGCACGTTGTTTGTCTCGTCCTGGGACATCGATGGCAACGAAATTGCCATGCAGACAGCGGTGAGTATGATAAGCCAAAAGTTTTTCATCTTATACATCGTCTTTTTTGAGATGGCAAAATTATCTTTTTGATAGCATTTTGCAAAGCAATAACTCGTACAATATTTTAGTTTTTTACATAACCAAACCTTTTGTCAAGTTGAGGGAGTCTGATTTCAACAAACTCTCTTATTATTTCAAGTTCCTGCTCGTAAGTGTTGTCGTCGAAATAATTTGGACTATTTACTGGCCAAAGCGCAAAGTTGCGTTCAACGTCTTCCTGTATTATGCTGTTGTATTCGGCGATTTTCTCATTGATGTGTTCTGCCGAGATTATCTTGCTGTCACGCAATTCCTTATAGCGTTCGCATAACCGTTTCTCGTATCCTATTTCTGGAATTTCCAAAAGACGTTTCAACATTATGTTCCTACTGCAGTCAATTTCGCTGCGCATTAGGTTCAGTTCATTGTCGCCGTCGCGTCCGAAAGAATGGTCGCAGTCCCAGAGTGCAATGCGGTACGGGGTGGACGAGTCTTTTTTGTACAGAAAGAAGTTCTTCTTTATGCCGTCCTCACCGTTTGAAAACAAAAGCAGTATGTGCCAGTCAATAACATTTTCAATGTCAATGCGTTCTCCTATTTCTCTTGCAAAAGTAGCATCGTCCGCTTTGAAAAGGAAATTTTTGAACTCGTCCATATAAATTGACATATCACATTTTTTCTTTTTGGGGAACTTTTGGTCGTAATTGGTGCTTGTATCATCCTTGAATACAGGAGGTTCCTTGAACAGCATCGCCATAGAGTCCAACTTGTCGAGGTCAAGCATATCTGCATCAATGTGCTGCATTAGGACATAGAGTCCATTGTAAATCGAATCAATAGTGAGGTTTGTGTATTTGCATAGCGGAGCCACATTTTTAGCGGGGTTCATTTCGCGGTACAAGTCGTAACATAGCACGTGCCGCATAAAAGTCTTGTCGATGTAGTTTGCATTAAGTATGTATTTCTTTGCTTTGGGTAAACCGCCTAGTTCTATTTTGTCGTTGAAGTCAATAGTGTATGAATGTTTTTCAAATTTGCTGGAATATCCGCCGCGGCATTTGATTTCTGCTAGATAAGTTAGATTCCCGTATGATATTTCGCAGTATTCCTTTTTCCAGCCGATTTCGCCATCGCTTGCTATTAAAATTTCATAAGGTTCATTGCTTTTACACTGTACAAGCATAATAGCGACAATGGCAAATAGTATGATTCTGAAAAAAATTTGTTTTAACATATTGGTTTTGCTAGTGTTTTTTTTGCAAAATTAATAAATAGTGCGGTAAAAATACCATTCGAATAGTTTTTTCAAAAATAATTTTGCACGCTTACAAATTATGTATATTTTTGCAGACCCAAAATCAATGGGAAATGATTGTCCCTTTGCATAATGGTAGTGCACCAGATTTTGGTTCTGGCTGTGGAGGTTCGATTCCTCCAGGGACAACGATGGAAGCGGTTCTAAAACCGCTTTTTTTGTTACAAAACACATATTCCCCTATCATTCTTACCCCCCTACTCTATCATACAAAAATTCTTTTTGTCGAAACAACTTGATTTTTTTATCCCTTGCTACCTCACATTAAAATTATAAATTTGCAAAAAAATTAGTAAACTATGAAAGGTATAATTTTAGCAGGTGGCGCAGGTACGCGCCTACACCCGATGACAATAAGCATTTCGAAGCAAATAATTCCGGTTTACGACAAGCCGATGATTTACTATCCTCTTTCAACTCTTATGCTGGCTGGAATCCGCGAAGTGCTGATAATCTCGACACCACAGGACATTGGTCTATACGAAAAGCTTTTCGGTGACGGCTCGCAACTCGGAATGGACATCCACTACAAGATTCAGCCTTCGCCCGATGGACTTGCACAGGCATTCATTCTCGGTGAGGAATTTATTGGTAATGACAAGGGCGACAATATATTCTACGGTCAGAGCTTTGGCCAGCAGTTGACAGATGCTGCAAAGGTTGAGGACGGCGCAGTTATTTTCGGCTACTACGTGAACGACCCCGAACGCTATGGCGTTGCTGAGTTCGACAAGGACGGAAAGGTAATTTCAATCGAGGAAAAGCCAGAGCATCCAAAGTCAAATTACGCAGTTACAGGACTTTATTTCTACTCGAACGATGTGGTTGAAAAAGCAAAGAACCTAAAACCATCGAAACGTGGTGAACTCGAAATCACCGACCTCAACAACCTGTACCTCAAGGAAGACCGTCTGCAAATAAAACTTCTCGGTCGTGGTTTCGCTTGGCTCGACACAGGAACACCAGACAGCCTTTTGCAGGCTTCAAACTTCATCGAGACTATCGAGCATCGTCAAGGCTTGAAGGCTTCGTGCATCGAGGAGATTGCTTATCGCAAGGGCTTCATAAACAAGGAACAACTTGCTGTCCTTGCCGAAAAACTTGCAAAGAGCAACTACGGAAAATATTTGTTGAGGATTGTAAACGAAAAATAACAGAAATGACTGTAACAGATACCTTTATAAAGGATTTGAAGATTATCGAACCGAAAGTTTTCGGCGACCAGAGAGGATATTTTTTCGAGACTTGGAATAAATCCGTCTTCGAGGCTGCGGGAATCAACTTTGTTCCCGTGCAACAGAACGAATCAAGTTCGACATACGGCGTTGTGCGTGGATTGCATTTCCAAC
>CACWOG010000301.1 GCA_902762455.1 uncultured Bacteroidia bacterium
TTATTTGTTTGAATTTGAAACCTATTTGTACAATTTCTGCCATTATGTACATGATGATTTAAAAATTTAATGATTGTAGAAACGTTGCGGGCAACGTTTATGTGAAATACAGAATGTTTTTTTGAGGGATTTGGAAATTTGATGCACACAAAAAAAAGGAGAAAGCATCGCTTTCCCCTTTCGATTTGTATGAAAAATAACCTTTTAGTCTTCTTCCTGCTTGTTTGCTTCGTATTCCTTGAGCAAAGCGTCCTGTACGTCAGGTGGAACCTGCTGGTATTCAGCAAAGCTCATGCTGTACATTGCACGTCCGCCAGTGTTTGCGCGGAGAGAAGTCGAGAATGTTGCCATTTCTGCCAGAGGAACGCGAGCGATAATCTTCTGGAATCCCTTTTCGCTCGACATACCCTGAACGATAGCACGACGACCGTTCAAGTCGCTGATAACATCACCCATTCTGTCGCCCGGAACGAGAACTTCGAGGTCGTAAACAGGTTCCATAATCTTTGGACCAGCGAGTTTGAATGCCTGGCTGAATGCGTTACGAGCAGCGAGCTCGAATGAGAGCTGGTACGAATACTCTGATGTCGCGAGCGTAAGAACCAGTCAAAGGACCTTCTTCCATCTTCTGCATCAAACCCTTCTTGATTGCGGGCATGAAGCTTGCATCGATAGCACCACCGACAACGCAGTTGTAGAACTCGAGGCGACCACCCCACTTCAGAGGAATTTCTTCCTTAGCCTTGATGGTCATAACCTGTTCCTTGCCGTCAATCTTGAACTTACCGGTTGTGTCAACACCTTCAACGATAGGTTCAATGAGAAGTGCTACTTCACCGAACTGACCTGCACCACCCGACTGCTTCTTGTGACGGTAGGTTGCGCTAGCCACCTTAGTGATAGTTTCGCGGTATTCGATTCTTGGCTTGTCGAACTGAGCAGCAATCTTGTAAACATTGTCGAGATGCCACTTCATGATGTTGATGTGGTATTCGCCCTGACCCATAACGATGAGCTGACGCAATTCGATATTGTTTTCTGAAAGCAAGGTCGGGTCTTCGTCCTTCATGCTGTTGATAGCAGCGATGAGCTTTTCCGATTCGCTTTCGTTTACAGCCTTAACAGCAACTCTGTACTTGTAAGCAGGGTACTGGATAGCTGGGATTTCGTTGTCTTCGCCTATTGCAACAAGAGTCTGTCCGTACTTTGTGCCTTTCAGCTTAACGGTAGCACCTATATCACCTGCTACGAGCTGGTCAACCTTGTTCTTGGTCTTACCTGCGCAAGCGTAGATTGCCGAAAGTCTTTCCTTGGTGTTGGTCTTCGGGTTGTAGAGGTCGATACCTTCGGTGATTGTACCGCTGAGAACCTTGAAGTAGCAAATTTCACCGATATGTTCTTCTGTTGAAGTCTTGAAGATGTAAATAACAGGCTTTGCGCTAGCATCGCACTTGATTTCGCGGCCTTCGGTATCCTTTATTGGAGCCATCTTGTCAGGTGATGGAGCAACGTCGGCGATAAATTCCATAAGTCTCTTAACGCCGAGGTCGGTGCGTGCGTTAACGCAGAAAATCGGGAAAATGCCTCTTGCCGGAAGACCCTTTACGATACCCTTCATCATTTCTTCTTCGGTAAGAGTGTCGTTCGAGAAGAAGATATCCATAAGTTCTTCATCAGCCTCAGCAGCAATTTCGATAATCTGGCTCTTGTATTCCTGAGCCTTTTCTTCGTATTCTGCAGGGATGTCCTTAACCTCAACGTTGTTGCCGTTCATTGTGTACATCTTGTGAGTGATGACATCGATGAAAGAAGTGCAACCAACACCAGGGTTAACTGGGAACTGAGCCACAACAGCATTCTGACCGAAAGCCTCGCGGATAGTTTCGATAGTATGGTCGAAGTTTGTCTTTTCGTGGTCGAGCTGGTTGAGAGCGATAATCATAGGCTTACCTGCCTGTTCGAGGTAACGACCGTGGATTTCGGTACCAACTTCAACGCCGTTCTGAGCGTTAACAACCATTACTGCTATATCTGTAGCGAACAAAGAAGAAACTACGCCACCGATGAAATCGTCCATACCTGGGCAATCGAGGATGTTGAACTTAGTGTTTCCGAGTTCAGCATACATTACGGTTGAATAAAGCGAGTTGCCGTTTTCCTGCTCGATGAGCCTGTAGTCGGAAACGGTGTTCTTGCTGGCGATATCGCCCTTACGGGTTATTACACCGCCAACCTGCAGCATACTTTCAGCCAAAGTCGTCTTTCCTGCACCAGAATTACCGACCAGCGAAATGTTTCTAATTTGTTGGGTTTGATAATTTTTCATACAATTTCTTTACTTTTATTAATGAATCTATTTTCTAAAATTTTGGTGCGCAAAGTTAATTATAAATAATTGATAATGCAAGGGAAAAAGATTCAAAAATTCAATGATTCAAAGAATTGTTTATGAGTTCTATGTTTCTGGTTTCTAATTTCTAGTTTTTGGTTGTTTGAGATTGTTTGATGATTGTTAAGACACAATATTTTGTGTCTTAACACATTTTCATGTATGAAAAATTGTAGCGATGCAATGCATTGCACCGCTACAGATTATTGTTTCTTTGTGGTGTATTGTAGGGTTTGGTTTCAAACCGAACCCTACAATACACCACAAACATTATTGCTTCATAACATTCCTATTTATCACAAAATCATTTGTGCTGACCCTTACCGTGTAGGCTGCTGGTGGCAGATTGCTGAGATTCAAGATGGTCTCATAGTAATTCTGCGGTGCTGCAACCTTGTCGGTATAGATGAGTTTGCCAAGCATATCGTAAACCTCGATGCGAGCGAGACGATTGCCAAAATTGTCAAGTTCCAAGGTTAACTCGCCATTGAACGGGTTCGGGTAAGCATGGACATCCGGTTCTCCAGCTTCTGGTTCGATGCAGTTTGCAACCACGATTTCCGAAGCGGTGCGTGTGCCGTCGTAGTCAACCTGAACGAGGCGGTAATAGTTGTCGCCACCATGGATGCCATAGTCTGTGTATGCATATTCGAGTGGTTCAATCGAATTTCCTGCACCTGCTACGCGAGCAATCTCGGTAAAGTTGATTGCATCATCGGAACGCTCGAGCGAGAAGTAATCATTGTTCTTCTC
>CACWOG010000302.1 GCA_902762455.1 uncultured Bacteroidia bacterium
TTTGACCGTTTTGACACCCTGCGCACAAAAGACGGTATTTCGGGCTTCCCCAAAAAGGAAGAAAGCCCGTATGACGACTTTAACACGGGGCACAGCAGCACCTCTATTTCGGCGGCGTTCGGAATAGCCAACGCAAAGGCGATGAAGGGCGACAACAGCGCCACCATTGCAGTTATAGGCGACGGTTCGCTCACGGGCGGTCTTGCGTTTGAGGCGATGAACAACGCGGGGCGCTTCAACAAAAACTTTATCGTCGTGCTCAACGACAACAAAATGTCTATCTCGAAAAACGTCGGCGCTATCCCGCGTTATCTCACGACCGTGCGTATCCAGCCGTGGTATATCCGCGTTAAAAGATTCACCGAGCGCGCGCTGTCTAAAATTCCGTTCTTGGGCAGGGGTATAAAGTGGATTCTGCGCCGAAGCAAATCGAGAATAAAAAATCTTGTGTATAAAAACACGCTGTTCGACTGCTTCGGATTTACATATTTAGGTCCGATCGACGGTCACAACATTGAGGAGCTTGAAAACGCACTGTAACCAAAAAGGGCAAGGGCTACCGACCCGCCGAGGACAAGCCGGGCGAGTTCCACGGTATCGGTCAGTTCGACATTGATTCGGGTGAGCCCATGTCGAGCCACAAGGGGTTCTCCGCCGAGTTCGGCAAGGCTCTTTGCGAGTTTGCCGAGCAGGACGACAAAATCTGCGCAATAACCGCCGCCATGACGAGCGGAACGGGACTTAGTAATTTCGCGAAGCAGCATAAAAACCGCTTCTTTGACGTAGGTATTGCCGAGGAGCACGCCGTCACATTCGGCTGCGGACTCGCCTCAAAGGGCTTCCGCCCCGTCTTTGCGGTGTATTCCACATTTTTGCAGCGTTCCTACGACCAGCTTATTCACGACGCGGCGCTGGGCAACAACCATCTTGTGCTCGCCATAGACCGCGCGGGAATAGTGGGCAGCGACGGCGAGACGCATCAGGGCGTTTTCGACGTTTCAATGCTCAACACGATACCTAATTCGACCATCTATTCACCCCCTTCATCAACAATAGGTTTTCTTCCAATTCTAGGTTCCAGAAGTTCATATAACTTTTCAGTTAAAGGAAGTGCAATGAATATTACAATATAAATTCCAACTGAAAATGACAGCAAATTACTGAATCCTGCAAAGGCTTCGATATTTGTTTCCAATGCCGGAAACGCCGCAAGAGTAGGTCCTAAAGAAGCAGCATTCATGCTCGCACTACCAACTCCGCTTGCCATGGCAAAAGCATAAGGATGCAATGGCAAAATAGAAACGCAAATGCTTGTTAGGAAACTAATAAATACCGTTCCAATCATTGTTCCGACAATGAACAATGCAAAAATTCCCCTTGATTCTGGAGAATTGAATCCGTATTTATCGACAACAACCGCAACTTCAGGTTCACGACCAATGGAATTTGTCATGCCGATTGTCTCCCTTTTAAATCCTAAAAGCAAAGCAACAGGAAGTGCAATCAGGATTGTCGCCAAATGCCCCAGTTCCTGAAGCATTAATGCAGGACCCATTTCAAACAATAAATGCATTGACTGACCACTGGAAACTGCCAACTTGGCAATCAGAATGCCTATAAAAAGCATCATTGCTCCCTCTGCAACACGGGATTGCTTTCGTTCAATCCAGGTTACAGGTTTTGCCAGATAAAATACCAGACCCAACACCATAGTGTATAATAAGGGCATTACTGCAATTTCCACACTATCAGTGAGTTTAATTTCAATAGGGCCAATATACATTGCAATAACTGCTAAAACAAGTACTGATAAGTGCAATCCATAATCTTTCCATGGATTTTTCTTTAAAATTCGCTTATCAGTTTTTTCACGATAAATATGTTGAATATCATTCATTGAATCATCATTTTTTGAAATAATACCCCCTCCTACCAAACAATAACTAAAATGCTATTTACTTATACTATCCGAAAACTAGTATATAAAGTAGTATGATTTAGTTCTCAAAAGTTCTAATAATATGAAAAAATAAAGGTAAAAATTTACAATTATTTCCTAAAAAGTGAATTAAAAAATTGAATTAAAAATTAGTTAAATCTGTTATAAAAATTTAAAAAAGAGTTATTTACTCTAAATTCATTCTACAAAGCGGTTTTGATAAATGTCTCCTTGCAGAAACTGGTGTTTCGTAAAACTGAGAATTTTTTAAAAATCGTGTGATTGTAACAGGAACTTTTTTGTCATCTTCTATTCTCCTTCCGCAACGTTTGCACTTGAATCCCTTATTTTTTCCAGCAGAGGTCATTCTTTTTCCACATTCACAAATAGGATTTTTATACTCGACATCATTTAATTCGATTACCTGAAACTTCTCAATATTGAAAGTGTTCTGCTCGCCGATTCCGCCGTATACTTTAATGACATCGCCTGGGCGCAGATGGGAAACTGTTTTTCTGAAATCCTTTGTCGGCTCGTATGCTCCGCACTCAATCTCGCCTGTTTCATCGCCAATGTAGAAAAACATGTGCCCCCCATCTATAATGGTCGGCCTGTTTTTAACCTCACCTGTTACCTCATAACATCCGAACTGTTTCATGGAAGCGATGTCTGAAGCTTTCTGTATGTGCATATCGGTATGCTGGTTTGTTTTGAAAATGCACCAGTCATCAATGACTTCATTGACTTCTACAATGCTTTTAGCCTTTTTTAATGTCTCGGCATTGTTTGATCTGATTCCATACAAAACAGGACATGGTGTTTTCGGCTCGATTGCAATATAGCCTTCACTATAGTCAATGTTTTCAAAAGTGTCTGGAAAAGTAAGTCTGTCCATTTCATAAACTGAATCGTAATCTATCTGTCTTTCTGTTCCGAAGTTTTCGGGAGCCCTGTATGCAAGAAGTTCAAAAGTATAGTCAGTTAATGGCAAACTAATAGCTGCAATAGATCCGATTATTCCTCTTCCTTTTTTAAACTTGTGGATTTCACATCCAACAGACCTTCCAAATTTTTCGGCCTCATCGATGGTTATAAATTCATAAATGGCTCTGAATGCATAATCCTGCATTTCCTCCGTAATCTCTCCATCATAAAATATTACACCTG
>CACWOG010000303.1 GCA_902762455.1 uncultured Bacteroidia bacterium
TTGTTAGTAACATTTTTCAAAAAAGCGGACAAAAAATTGCCGTATGTGAAAAAAATGTACTAATATTGCAGTCCAAAATTTTAAGGAATAATAAAAAGTTTTCGTGATGAATTTAATGAATATTGTTGAACAGAATTTGGAACAGGTAAGAGAGTTCCCAAAGTTCAAGGCAGGTGATACTATTACTGTAAGCTATAAGATTAAGGAAGGTAATAAGGAAAGAATTCAGCAGTTCAGAGGCGTAGTGATACAGCTTAATGGAACTGGACGTACAGCTACTTTCACAGTACGTAAGATGTCGGGTACTTTCGGCGTAGAAAGAGTATTCCCGTTTGCATCTCCATTTATTGACTCGATTGATGTTAATAAGTATGGTAGGGTTCGCAGAGCAAAGATTTACTATCTGCTTGAACTTACCGGTAAGAAGGCTAGAATCAAAGAAAAGAGATTCTAATCCTTGTTGCGTGATAAAGATACATAGCTCCGAGATGAATGTCTTTGGGGCTTTTTTCGTTGATTATAACATAGTTAAATTTTATAAAGATGAAAAAGTCGTTATTTGTTGCTAACTCAATGACAATCAGTGGTATTGTCCTTGCAATAATAGGTGTTGTAGCAATAGTTTGCGGTGAGGATTTTTTTGAACATCTGATTCAGATTGCCGGTGGAGCAATCGCTCTTATGAGTTTGTTTATGCTGGTAATGCGTATCGCAAAAAGTAAGGACGGCGATTCAAAACTCGAAAAGTCGTTGATGATAATAATGTTCGCTTTTGCTCTTATAGGTGGCGTTCTGCTGTTCTGCTTTGCCGAACAGTTGACAAGGATTTTCGCCATAATACTCGGTGCAATAATCCTGCTCGGAGCAGTTATGATGATAATCTTGACCTTGATGTATCGCGAGAAAGGTTCAAAACTTTCGTTGGTTTACTTGATTTCGTCGATAGTTGTGCTTATTGCTGTCGGCATACTCGGCTTCTTATTCATCCGCGACCCCGAATTTGGCAACAAGGTGATGGCAATTGTGCTTGGCATACTGATGATTCTGCTCGGTTTGCTCTTGTTGTTCGAATCGTTTATGGTACGCAAAGTTATAAAGTTGTTCAACGACAATCTGCTTACAGACGGACAAAACGCAGAAGTTGAAACCGTAGAGGCTGAGGCGGAAGTCATTGACGAAAATAAACCTGCTGGTGAATAATGTCATTTTCTGTCAGGATACTTGGTAGTAGCAGTGCATTGCCGACGGTAAAGCGGCAGACTTCGGCTCAAGTAGTCCTGTACAACGGAACCCCATACCTTGTCGATTGCGGCGAGGCTACACAAATTAGAATGCGAGAATATTCCTTGCCTTTCGGAAGGTTAAGGAATATTTTTATTTCGCACATTCACGGCGACCATATTTTCGGATTGTTCGGACTGCTTTCGACATTCTCTATGCTTGGTCGCAAGACCGAACTTAACATTTATTGTCCAGAAAAGTTAGAGGAAATATGTACTTCATTGTTCGCTTCGCTTAACCACGACTTGGGCTTCAAGGTAAACTACAAGTATTTGCAGCCAGATGGATGCCAGCTCATTCACAGCGACAAGAATCTCGAAATATATAGTTTTCCACTTGTGCATACTAAACCTACTTGGGGATTTCTTTTCCGTGAGGTGGAGAAGGAGAGGAACATCATTAGGGAATGCATAGAGGAATATGGTTTGTCGATTGCTCAGATTGTTAGCTTGAAACGTGGCGAAGATGTTATACTTGACAATGGCAAGCTGTTGAAAAGCGACGAGGTTACCAAATTGCCGCCCTCGCCCAAAACATACGTCTATTGCTCTGATACTTTGCCGTTGAAACGTCTGTCAGATTTTGCCCAGAACGTCGATTTGCTCTATCACGAGGCGACTTTTATGGCTAAGGATGCCGAACTTGCAAAACTTACTTGCCATACTACGGCAATTCAGGCGGCAGAACTTGCAAAGTCGTTGTCGGCAAAGAAACTAATCTTGGGGCATTTTTCAACGCGTTATCCTTCGTTAGATATAATGTCGGAAGCAAGAACAATTTTCCCCGATGCCATAGAGGCTCGTGATGGTCTTGAAATAGAAATTTGAGTATGATTGAAATTGACGATAAGGTTGTCCATTTTGATGTCTTCAGGAAGTGCTTTGCCTGTGACATTGCCAAATGCAAGGGAATTTGCTGTGTGGAAGGCGATTCTGGTGCCCCGTTGGAAAAGGCGGAGGAAGACAAACTGAAAGAGATTCTGCCGAAAATATACAATCGCCTTACCGAAGAAGCAAAAACTGTGATTGATGAAAAAGGCGTATCTATGCTCGATATAGAGGGTGAGCTTACAACTTCCATCATTGGCAAGGCAGGTGCCTGTGTTTTTGCCAACCGAAACGATGACGGTATAATCTACTGTGAGATTGAAAAGGCTTGGGAGGAAGGACTTGTCGATTTCCGCAAGCCGATTTCCTGCCATTTATACCCGATAAGGGTTAAAAGGTATTCATCGTTCGAGGCAGTAAACTACGACGTGTGGAACATCTGCAAGGATGCTGTAAAACTCGGTAACGAGAAGAATATCAAAATTTTTGAGTATTTGAAAG
>CACWOG010000304.1 GCA_902762455.1 uncultured Bacteroidia bacterium
TCATATCCAATTATTTCGTAAAATTTCTATAAAATTCCTTTTCAAAAATAACTTCTGCAAAAATAAGACTAATTATCGGAAAAAAGCATAGTGGACAAAAATAATGTCGGGGCAAAGATTTTGCTCCGACATTATAATTGTTTTTCAACTAAACTATCAGCTATTTCTCTTCCTTGGATTTCTTTAGTGCAATAATACTTGTAACATATACATATATCGTAAAGCCCAATGTTATTAAGCTGACAAAGAAACCTAACCAATTGATTTCTGGTCTATTGAAATATCCATACATACTTAATGCAATAAGCACAAGCGCTATTGGAGATGCTATCACAATTATTTTTGCACTCGTGTTAGCATTTACATTTTTGAAAACATAGTAACCTACAAAAAACGACACGATTGCAAGTACCGCCCCACATATTACCAAAACAATGAAACAAATATCCATAAATAAATTAATTATTTCTTCTCAAACCAATATTTATATAGCCAATTATCCTTTTCCATATACGGCTTAATCCATTCCTTCGACACGCCCATCTTCACATCGAAACCGTAGGCATAATTGATTTCGTACGGACCATAGACAAAGAAAAGCGAATCGTCGGTGAAATAGAAATCGCCACGACCGAAGACTTCATCAATTAGGAAACCATCGGGGTCCTCGAAGTCGGAGCCGTCGAACTCGCCAAGGTCTTCGTTTGCGCTATCGCGGAACTTGCGGGCAATCTTGAGCCAGTCGGCATCCTCCTTAAACATTCCGTCCCTAGTCATTACCTCGCCCGTAGTGCGGTCGAAGACAATAGTGCTCTGCGTAATGTTATAATGTGCCATATAGTTGTCCATATAACCATCAGCAGTTTCCATTACAAGGTACTTGTCGAGAACCAGCACCGGATTGATGTTCCATACAGTTGAAACTTGCAAATCGTCGTCATCATCGGCTTCTTTAGCTTTTTCCTCTGGAGAGAACATCTTGTCAAGATAAGCCTGGATGTTGTTAATGTCGGCATCTTCGCCCACCAACTGCTGCAGAATCTTTTCCATAACCTTGTCGCCGTTGGGCACAGGCAATGTCAAACTTGCCGAACTTGCATACTCACCGTCGCCGTCCGAAGCCTCGTAGGTCTTGAAAGCAACGCCATTTAGTTCGTAGGTGTCTTCATCAAACTCAATGTCGGCAAGCGTGTCAACAACTTCCTCCATTCCAATTTTTGCAGTATCGCCCTGCGGTTCAACATCTTTCTTTGCAGAATTGGAATTACCACACGCAACAACAATCACCGCGCCCAAAACAATAACCGCTGAAATCAAAATTTTTCTCATATCATTTAGTTTTTAAACCAGTAATCATACAATACGCCATCCTTTTTCAAATATGGTTCGAGCCATTCCTTCGACAGATGGACTTCGGGTTCGCCAAGCATATAGGGACCAACCTCGTATGGCTGGTAAAAGAATGTCATACCTTTGTCGTCGAAGACAAAGCTAGCATTGAGCAACTCGGCTCCAGCCTCGGCAAAAATATCTTCCTCGTTGCCAGCAAACTTCACCAGTTCATCGTGAATCTTTACCCCTACCGCCTGTCGGTTCTCCGCCGATGCGTCAAAAATATCGTCCTGTAGAATAATTTCGCCAGTATTCAGGTCGAACATAAAATACACATCTGCCCACTGCGGATGGTTCTGTTCGCTTGGCCAGAACAACGACGAATGAAGCATATACGACACATATTTCTTCTCTACAACAGCCAACGGATATACAAGCAGTTCGCTTTCGTGGTAATCATCGCCTTCCTCGGCAAAGTTGCCAGAAGCGTATGCATCGAATTGCGCCTCCAACTGCTGCTGTATGCTGTCGGCGTCGAACGAATAATCATCCAGCAACCTGTCTATTATCTTCTTGTTGGCAGCAGCATTTCCGTCCACAGGCAAAACAAGCATTGTCTCTTCAGCCAATTCGTCGGTACGAATGTCAAAGTAATACCTCTTGAACTTAACGCCATCAATAAGCGTATCGATAATTACTTTTTCGTATGATTTCTTATCTGCATTGTCTGTCAATTTGGTAGAATCAACCGATTCAACCGATGCTTCAGTTTTTTCGACAGCCACAACGCTATCCTTTGCAACCGAAACCGACTGCTCTGGCACTACGACACCATCTTTGTTCTCACCCGACTTGCATCCTACAACAGCAAATACAACAGCCAAAAATCCGTATATTATCTTCTTATTCATATTAAACAAAACTTATTTCTTTTTTTTTCCAAACCAATACTGATACAGCGGACCATCAATGTTCAGATATGGCTTCAGCCATTTCTTTGGAAGCGACAATGTCGGCTCTCCTGCCGCATAGCACGCAACCTCGTATGGCTCATACATATATATCAATTCATCTTCGGTGAAATAAAAGTTACCATTCAACATCTCCATGACATTGCCAACAAAAAGGTCTTCAGGATCATATCCGAGATTTTTCTGCAACAATTCATACAACTTATTGGCAACCAAATACCTATGAGAACCTATATCGTCAAGAATATCATCCTGCGAGATTTGCTTTCCTGTCGAAAGACTGAAAA
>CACWOG010000305.1 GCA_902762455.1 uncultured Bacteroidia bacterium
TCGGTCTTGTTTCAGCCGACGGACAGTTGTATTTGTTCAATACCAACGGAACGCTTCACGAGGATTTTCCGCTGAGTGGAGAGGTGCCGTTTAGCATCTGCGAGTCGGAAGGTGGTAATTATTCCCTTGTTACAGGAACTGGCAAGGGTCGTATTGTAAATTATAGGATAACAAAATAAATTCGTTATGAGAAAAGTTATAAGATTATTGGTTTTGGCAATCATTGCAGCCACATGCATATTGTCGGCATGTACGAAGGACAATTTCGACATGGACAGGCTAAGTGGACAGGTTGCCTACGACGGCAGTTTCGCGATTCCATTGGCCTATAGCGATATGAAATTATACCAGATTCTTGATGTGATGGATACATCTATAGCCTTGCAGGAAAACGAAGAAGGTTTCTTGTCGATGTTTTACCATTCGTATGTGGAATCGAAGCGAGTTCAAGAGTTACTGAATATGGATGTGCAGCCATTCTCAACAAGTATAAGTTTGTCGGATATGAATTCGCTTGGCTTTAAATCGGGGTCATCGTTGACATATAGTACAGAAGAGAAAATATCTTTTACATTGATGAACGACGGTATTTCAACCGATGAGGCTGAAATTGATTCAATAGTTTTGAATTCTGGTGTTCTGGAGTACAGCCTTGGTTCTTCGTTTGGAAATACGATGAAAGTGGTTTTTGAATTTCCGTCGATAAGGAAGAACGGACGTCCGCTCAAGGATTCGTTGACAGTCTCCTCTTCTAATCCTAATGGCAACATAAGTCTTTCGCTTGAAGGTTATACTATAGATTTGACTACTACAGACAGGCATTTTAATGAGATTCCGTTCAATATAAGCACCGAACTTCAGTATGAAGGGATACCACCGACAAGCGGAACCTTGGATGTAAGTATTGCTTTGCGCAGTTTTAATTACAAAGGTATGTATGGATATTTCGGTCACAACGAATTGTTGTTCCAGAGCGATACGATAGAGGTGACTATGTTCAAACATAATCCTAAGTACGACTGGGAACACGCACGATTCTACTTTAAGGAGCCGAAGATTACGGTATCGTATTGGAATTCATACGGTGTTCCGTCGATGTTCTATTTTACGGAACTTGATACCTATATGCAGAAGACCAACGTTACGTGGAATATGGATGATATAGTAAAGCCGAACTTCCCTTTAGGACCAGGTAATCCCTGCGTTGTTCGTCACGCTTTGATTCAGGGGCGCGAGGCCGAGGGAGAAATCGTTATAGATTCGACCAATTCATTGCTTGACCAGATTGTGCCTAATCGTCCTACTTGGCTTCATTTTGCTGCGAAGGCAGAAACAAATCCTGGCGCAGGTCCCGACCATAGCAGTAGAAATTTCATTGACGAAAATTCAAGGTTGAGGGCAAAGGTTGAAGTAGAGATTCCTTTATATGGACACCTATATAATTTTACATATAGGGATACGGTGGATATTGACATAAGCAGTTATGTTGGCGGATTGCCGATAAAGCGTATGGCATTGCAGTTGAATATTGACAATTATATGCCGGTTGAGGCAAGTGCTCAGTTCTATTTGGTTGATGAATATTATACGGTACTAGACTCATTGGTTAAAGACCCAAGCACAACTCCTATGATGCTTGAGGCAGCAAAGATTGATGCATACGGACATCTGATTGGTGATGGAGTAAATAAGAGAACAACGTTGGAGCTTACCAAGTCGCAGATAGAGAATCTGGCTAACAGCAAACACATGTTGATAAAGATAACATCTAGCACGGCTGGCAATTCTGCCGGTGGTACTAATATCAAGCTGTTCCGTGAATATGGTTTCAAGGTAAATGTCGGCGTGGATGTTGACCTTGATGTTGAGGCAAATATAAAGAACGGAAGTGCAAAATAAGGTATGGGAGGATTGACTATGAAGAATAGAATACGGATAATTACGGTTGTTGCCTTATTGATGCTTTCTTGTTTTGCAACAGCTCAGCAGGCAAGTACGCTTTACTATATGGATCGTGTATTCCAGTCGCAGACTGTAAATGTTTCTGAGATTCCAAGCAATAAGATTCAGGTTGGAGGCTTGATTGTTCCTATTTTTGGACAGCTCCCTCCTGCATTCTATTTCAACTACGGAAACAATTCGTTCCATTATAACCATATTTTGCATTTCGGTAAGGGCGATATGAAGGATAGTCTTGTTCTTGATATGCCTCTGCTTATGAAGAAGGTGCGCAAAAATGTTAGCATACGTAATGAATTAAGGGTTGACTACTTGAATTTTTCGCTGAAAACCAAGAGCAATGCCGTGGTTACTGTAAGTTTGGCCGATAGGTTTATGTTTGGTACAACGATTCCTCGTAACTTTTTCGATTTTGTTTTGCACGGCAATCGTGACTATATGCTTGAAGGCAAGTCGCACGATATTTCAAAGTTGTCTCTCAGTGCTACTGCTTTCCGCGAATTAGGAATTGGCTTCTCGATGGAAATCTTGGAGAAACTGGTTTTTTGTTTGTTTTCTTTCTTAAATGCCATCTTATATATTGTTATGGTGAAAGAGTTATTTTTTGAATGTTCTTTAT
>CACWOG010000306.1 GCA_902762455.1 uncultured Bacteroidia bacterium
GGTGTTCCCGAGGACGATTTCTACGACAACATCTACGACTATATGCGCGGTGTTTCGCCCGACTTGGTGCTGTATATGTCCGAAAACTACAAGAAGGCTTTCACAAGCATCAAACACCCGAGGAATATCGAACTTAGCAAGAAAATTCCTGTTATGTGCGTAAATCCTCGTACCGACATTGTAAAGCTTGGTGGTTTTAACTACTAGAATATGTCGCTCAGGGGTTATTGCCGATTTCTGCTTGTCGCGGTGGCTCTGTTCGCTGCGACATTGCTGTTTTCTGTACGCGCCTATGCTACGCACAATAGGGCGGGGGAGATAACATACAGGCAGATTTCGGCACTGACCTTCGAGGTGACTGTAATAACCTACACGGCTACAGGCCCTGGCTGGACTGCCGACCGTCCCGAACTCGACATTGCTTGGGGCGACAACACAACCTCTACGCTTCCGCGATGCGAGGAGATTATGCTTCCCGACTACTACAAGCGCAACAAGTATGTGGGACAGCATACTTACGGCGGTCCAGGCATTTTCAACATTACGGTGGAAGACCCAAACCGAAACGCCAATGTCACCAATATCCCCAATTCGGTGAATACGCTTTTCGCGATTTCCACAACGATGATAATTGAGCCTACTTTGGGACTTAACAACACTCCGATACTTACGCAACCGCCTGTGGACAAGGCTGCTGTGGGTCAGTTGTTCGTTCACAATCCTGGGGCATACGACCCCGATGGTGATAGCCTTTCGTACAAGATAACGCCTTGCCGAGAGGAAAACGGAGTGCCAATTCCGAATTATTCATATCCAGCCGCTTCAAACTACATCAAGGTTGACGAGATTACTGGCGACCTTATTTGGAATACGCCGATTATGGTTGGTGTTTACAATGTGGCTATGCTCATTGAGGAATGGCGCGACGGTGTGAAGATTGGCGAGATTATCCGCGATATGCAGATTGAGGTTTACGACAGTGGAAATACTATTCCGCAGATTGACCTTATAGCGCTCGACACCGTCTATGGCGGTCACGACAGCATCTGCATCGAGGCTGGTACTTGGTTGAAATTCAATGTGGAAGCACGAGATGCAAACAATGACACAATAATACTTTCGGCCTACGGTGCGCCTTTTGTGGCTAGCGATAATGCTCCTGCTCATTTCGAGCAGACTATTGTGCAAGCCGGTTACGCAAAGGGAACTTTCGAGTGGGTTACAAGTTGCGATGTGGTCAGAAAACAACCTTATATCTTGAATATCAAGGCGCAGGACAAGAATAGAATTGTCAATCTTGTCGATTTGAAAAGCATTTACATAACAATCGTTGGACCTGCCGTTGACAACTTGCAGGCACTGCCGTCGGTGCAGGACATAACTTTGTCGTGGTCGCAGTCGATGTGCGAAAATGTTGTAGGCTACAACATTTATCGCAAGATTCAGCCGTCGGGATTCGTTCATGCTTTCTGTCAGACTGGCGTTCCTGCTTCGACTGGCTACGAGAAAATTGCATACGTTCAAGGCCGTGAAACTTCGCTTTATATCGACCGCGACATTGCACAGGGACACGAGTACTGCTATATGGTTTGTGCCGTATTTCCCGATGGAGCAGAAGGTTATGCTTCCGATGAGGTTTGTGCATCGTTGGCAAATGGGCTTCCGACTATGACAAATGTGAGCGTTACCGCTACCGACAGGGCAACAGGAAGCATTCATGTGGCTTGGGTTAAGCCCGACGAGTCGGAACTAAATGGTGCAGTTGGTCCGTTCCAATATGTGCTGTACCGTTCGACAGGATTCCTTGGCGAAAACTTCCAGCAGATTGCTGTTATTGACGGCATTGATAACACCGAGTACAATGATTTGAATATCAATACTATCGACCATCCGTTTACTTATAAGATAGAATTTTACAGCAATGCCGATGGCGAGCGTTTCCTGATTGGTTCTCCGAGCTTTGCATCGTCGGTGTTCATTGACCTTGTACAGCAGGAGTCGGCGGTAAAGGTAAGGCTCAGGAACAATGTGCCGTGGACTAACTACCAATACGAATACTATAGGTACGATACGGTTTCGGATACCTACTTGTTGATTGGAACTACGGCGGAAAAGTCTATCATTGACGATAATGCGACTGTCGGTCACGAATATTGCTACTATGTGAAGTCGTACGGACGCTATTCGCTTCCAGGCTATCCCGAGCCGTTGGAAAACTTGTCGCAGCAGGTGTGCAAGTTGTCTGTCGATACCATAGCTCCTTGTAAACCAGAAATTTCTGTGACATCCGTATGCGACTCAGCCTACAACCTTGTTCGCTGGTCGATGCCAGATTCCTGCAATTACGATGTTGAAACTTATACCTTGTATTTTACGCCATTCTTGGACGGTGAATATCAAGTTCTTTCGACATTTGGTGCAGATGCTACTGAATATAGGCATTATCCTACCGATGGAATGGCTGGATGCTACTACATTAATGCGACCGACCCATACGGAAATGTCAGCGAAAATTCGGTTGTGTCGTGCGTTGACGAATGCTCATACTAC
>CACWOG010000307.1 GCA_902762455.1 uncultured Bacteroidia bacterium
TATTCGCTATTATGAATGGCAACAAAATGTATGATGAAAATTTTTCAAAAAATATTTGGTAGTTAACACAGTTCATTCCGTAAGACAAAGCGAACAGCATAAGGAACGTTGCTTGTGAGCCTGTCTATACGGAATCTCCTTTTGAATTTGGTTTTTACGGGAGATTCCGCACAGTTGAACAATATTACACTCTCCGTTCCGTATCGTGTTATTGTTCTAACTTGCGGAATGACAATCGCTTTGATTATTAATATTATTATAAATAAAGAAAAACGGTTGCTTACCAAACTATAGCCTGCAAAAATTATATTTGAAATATCCTCATTTCAACTTCTATTATTATTTTTGTCAAAAATTTAAGAAATGACAAAATCGGTTTGCGTATTCTGCAGTTCGAGCGAGGACTTGCGGAAAGAATATTATGACTATGCAGAGCATTTCGGCAAAATCTTGGCCGAGAACAATTTCACCATATACCACGGCGGAGGAATCATCGGTCTTATGGGCGCGATGATGCGCGGTGCATACGAACAAGGCGGTGCAAAAATAATTGGTGTCGTGCCCGAAAAGCTTCATCGTGAAGGCATTGTGTCCGACGAAATGCAGGAACTTGTCGTAACAGACGATATGAAGGAACGCAAGTCGTACCTGCGCGAACACGCCGACTCGTTCGCCATTATGCCCGGTGCTTTCGGCACAATGGACGAAATGTTTGAAATTCTGACGCTCAAGCAGTTGAAGTATCACAACAAAGCGATTGTCATTCTAAACTTCAACCATTTCTTCGACGACATGCTTAGGCAGATGGACAAGTTCTTCGACGAAGGATTTACCATAAGTAACTACAGGACAACTTATTATGTCTGCGAAACGCCAGAAGAAGCCGTCGAATACCTAAAAAATTACAAACCGACACACATTTACGACAAATACTTAAAAGAATAGATATGAGAAACCCACTACCAGACGAAGTATATTCAAAACGAAAGACTTACAGGGAAACAGACATACGCGGCGACTATTTCCGCGACCAGACGGCAATAATCCATTCCACGCCGTTCCGCAGGTTGAAAAAGAAAACTCAGGTTTTCTTTGCACCTGAAAACGACCACATTTGCACACGCATCGAGCATGTGTTGCATGTAGCAACCATTGCATCAACCATTTGCAAGGGATTAAACAAGGTCGGCTGGGAACTGAACGACGAAATGGCATACGCAATAGGTCTCGGACACGACCTCGGGCACACGCCTTTCGGACACGCCGGTGAAAAATCGCTCGACATAATCCTTTCAAACTCAGGACACGGGCATTTCGTCCACGAAGTCAACTCCTACCGCCAAGTCGCCTACCTCGCCAACCACGGCAACGGACTTAACCTATGCTACGGCGTCATGGACGGCATCATCTGCCACAATGGCGAACGCGACGAACAGTACGCCTACCCCAACAAGACAGTCAACGACCTCGACGCAATAAAGGACCGTTCCGTAATGCCTTCATCCTACGAAGGTTGCATTATGCGTTTCTCCGATAAGATTGCCTATCTCGGCCGCGACCTCGAAGATGCCTTCGTTGCCGGATTCATCACCGAGGATGATGTCCCTGACGATGTAAAGGAAATGCTTGGCAACCACAACGGACAGATTATCAACTCGTTGATTCTCGACCTGATAGAAAATTCGAAGAACCGCGACATGATTGGCTTCTCCGACGACACCTACGAAGTGGTTACTAAACTTAAGAAATTCAACTACGAGAAAATCTACAGCAACAAGATTCTCAACGAGTACGACCGCTTCTGCCATAAGATAATAAACAACCTTTTTGACTACTTGCACGACATTTACACCAAGAACCAAAAGGACTATGGCAAATACGCCGAATCAACCATCGAACTCGACAGGTATTTTGGTCAGTACATCAACACTATGGATCATTTCTACACTTCGCGCAACGAAACCGAAATCAACATAATTACCGACTACATTTCGGGAATGACCGATGTTTTCGCACTTGAAGCGATGAAACAGATAACAATACCCAAACCGATAAGTTTCAAATAATTTGCCAAGCACAAAAACAATATTATCCTTACATATTTCCGCAGGAAACGACTGCGAAAACATAGTCGAAACTTTGGAGAGTAAACTTCAGGAAATCGACAAGCCCCTGCGGAAACGGATAATATCCTGTGCAATAGAGCTTTTGCAGAACAATTCCATCCACAACAAAAGCAACAGAATAGACATTTCCGTCATCGAATCGAACGGTTGCATTAAGCTAAAAACAGCAAGGAAACTTGACGAGATCAGTGCCAATTATTTAAACAATAAAATCCAAGAAATTAACAATATTAGTGTAGTTAACCTAAAGGTATTATTCAAGAAAAATCTTAGCTCTGAAAACTTGGAACAAGGCACAGGAAACGGACTTATCCTCTGCCGACTGAAATCGGACTCTGACATCGAGACCAGATTCTCGGACAAAACATTTGAAATAAACTTAACATTCAACAGATAGAATATGAAAGTAGAAAAGA
>CACWOG010000308.1 GCA_902762455.1 uncultured Bacteroidia bacterium
GCGGCAAGGACGACTATATCAGCGAGAAGGTCGGAGAAATGATTTATCACTCGATATGGAAGCGCAAGGACATCAGCATCGACTTGCTTATAGAACACCTCGTGGAATTGGGTGTACCTACCGAAAACATTTATGAGAAGGACGGTGATATTGCCGTAAGAATGAGCAATGTAAACATCACAATCAAGAAATCGGAAGCTTATAGGCTCGGCGTAAAAATCGGTTTCTGCCTCGGAAACAACCTCTTCGATGTCACACGCAACGAAGAAAACGCCATAGCACGAATTTTCGTCGAGATCGACCACCAATATCCGCAATGGGAACAAGAATGGAACGAAATATTTGTCGAAATCAGCAAGCAGACAAAAAATATCGACATTTCAATACTTTCAATCGATGCCGTAGTACGCAACAAACTGAAAGGCAGTAATTTACCTTTCCACATCGAACACTTTGCCGATGAATCGAAATTGTCGCTGCTCGTAAATGGCAACCGCCAGATTACAATCACAATCCCGCACGATAACATCGCCGCGACCTTAGCGTCACTTAACGAAACAATAAACCGCACAACCGAAATATTAAAGCAGTTGCCGCCTTCGGTAATTGTAACCGAAAACACTCGCGACGACTGGGAAACAATATGAAAACCGCAATCGCCATAGTTGGGATTCTGCTGCTTGCATTTGCAACCTCATCGTTTGCCCAGACTAACGACAGAAACCGCCGCAACATAAAGGGCAATGTGGATTCATATACCGAAAACAAGTACAGAATTGTCTATTCGCCCGACGGCTATTCGAAAGGAGAATGCACCGACAGTTCCACATTTTATTTCGACAGCGACGGCAACCTGACCAACGTATCCGTCAACGACCTCACCTACGACTACAACACAAGCCATCAGGCAACTACCATCATCTATAAGCCTACAGGAAGAATTACCATCAACGAGCGCAAACGCACTTTCACCATCGAACGCGCCGATGCAAAGTTCGTCTGCACCTACAAACAAAGCATACACCGTCCCACATCGGCAAAATTCTATCCCTGCCGCGGCTGCCGCCGACAGGAAGGCCGAACAGCCATATTCAAGTACGACAAGCAAGGAAACATTCTGAAAATCTGCAACTACATTTCACAGATAGAAGTTAATGGCGACTACATATCGAGCACACGAAATTCCTCCTATAATTCCTCAACAAAGTACGAACTGACCTTCGAATACGAGTACGACCACCTAGGCAATTGGACAAGTATGAAGTGCTACAACGCCTCGGGAATGCTAGTAGAATGGAAGGAACGGAAATATAGATATGAAGAAGACGGACACTTTCTCAAGTGAGTTTTGGATAATGTTATTATTTATGATACAAATAGTTAGTATTTGAACAAATCCGCTGGCTGCGATGTGCTGCGATGTACTGAGCTTGCCGAAGTGAGCCAGTCGAAGTGAGCGTTAGCCGAAGCCAAGGTACTGAATGCTTTATGTTACCTTACCCTTCGATACTTCGACAAGCTCAGCAAGCGAAGCTCTGGGTGCGGGAATTGGTTTCCAAATGAAAGAGCCGTAGGTAATCGTATATCTTAGTGCCCATTATTGAATAAATCGTTGAACGACAACATTACATTATGTCTGCTCAGATTCTAAAGCAAACTAGCATTATCAATACGATGATATATCGGCTACCTCATAATATTTCAATGCGAACACATAAAAAAGAAAAGCAGAACCGGGGAGATTCTACTTTTCCGTATTTAGTGAGCATTATGAAAAAACTTACCTAACAAATAAAAACTTACAAGTCTTTATTTGATTTTCGTTCTGCAAAGATACGAAATACATTTGATTCTGCAAAGATAAATTTGAAAAATTTTGCAAAGAAATTTCATGGTAGCCAGATTGCAGTGCAAAATCTTGTTCTGCAACGACTTGACCAAGCATATTTGTAATGGTTATAGTTGTATTTGATGCATCTGTGAGTGTAAACGCTATTCTTGCATCATCGTTTGCTGGGTTTGGAATGACACTTAAATTGGACATAATGTCAATATCTTCAACGTTTGAAACGTTATTTGAGGTATATGACAAAAGCCATCCGTCACCAACCTGATCATTGTTATTTGAATAGAATTTTACACACACAATTGATGCAGGAATTGTTATAGGCTCGGTAGGCAAATTGCTAGCAGTATATTTGACGACTTGATTTGAAAGATTTGTATTGTCGTGATATAATGCAACATAGTCAGTACCATCAGAAGATATATTGAAATTCTCGAATGAAATTGTTACAGTATTAATATTCTCTGGAGAAATCCACCATTCACATGATGTATTTTTCAAATACGGGCAAGTCTTGCTGCCGTCTCCAAAAGTTCCGCTCGGTTCGGTCAATGTCACCTTAGTAGCAGAACAATATCTTGACTTAGTGGTATAATTAGCCTTCCATCCATCAGCAACATTATTTCCATCTGTATGGAATTTTAATGTCATAGCACCAAATGCACTCTTTATTTTATTTCTTGAGCA
>CACWOG010000309.1 GCA_902762455.1 uncultured Bacteroidia bacterium
ATGGAAGTGTTGCCAATTGCTATAATGGCGGAACTGTATCTGGCTATCGCACTGGTATCGTTTGCGACAATCGCTCGGGTAGTACCATTACAAATAGCTATTACAAATACGAATGGTATCGTCCGGAATGCACAAAATACAATGAAGGTACTTCAACCAACTCTACCTGCTTTAACCACGACGATCCTTATAGCACCGAAAGTATTCTTTGCGACGAAATATACGGCACTAGCGTATTGCTGGATGCACTTAACAGCTGGGTTGCTGAGAACAACAGCTCTGGAATATACAAGGCATGGCAGAATGATACTGAACTTAAGAATGCCGGGATGCCAGTTCACAACCCCAGTGATATAATTCTGCCTATAGAAATATATTCTTTCGTGGCAGAATGTGAAGGTTCGTATGTTTCTGTATTCTGGACGACTGCTTCTGAAAGGAACAATGACTTCTTTATACTCCAGCATTCAACCGATGCGGTTAATTTCACCGACATTTCCAAAATATCCGCAGTTGGCAACTCAATTGAGATGACCGACTATTCTTTCGTTGACTATGATGTGGCTTATGGAATTAACTATTACCGTTTGATGCAAGTTGATTACGACGGAAACTATTCCGTGTCGGAAATAATTGAAGCAAGTTGTTCCGCAGAAAAACTCGAATCGCCAGCACTAACCGTATATCCAAGCAAAGTTTCTGAATATGTGAACATTATCCTCAAAAATTTTGACAAGCAGGATGTGAATATTGAGATATATGATATGCTAGGACGGTTGGTTTTCTCGAAATCAGTAAATGTAGAATACAATTACCAGCTAACTTTAGATGTAAGCTTCCTGCCACCTGCGATGTATAATGTTCGCGCAAACAGCAAGGATATTGTCCTCACAAGCAAAATCATAAAGGAAAACTTGTAGAATACTGATAAAAGTACTGATTTACAATAAATTAAAGCACCACAAAATCTTCTCTCAAAAAATATGAACAAAATTTTGTGGATTAAAAAATTAGCAGTACTTTTGCAGTCCGATTTTTACGGGAAAGAAAACTTAATTGTAAAACATAAAAATATTATAAGGCAATGAAAAGAACATTTCAACCTTCACAGAGGAAAAGAAGAAACAAACACGGTTTCAGAGAAAGAATGTCAACCGTTGAAGGACGCAAAGTATTGGCAAGAAGAAGAGCTAAGGGAAGAAAGAAACTCACAGTTTCTGATGAACCAAGGCACAAGAGAAGATAGTAATAATAATTTTATTGTTTTTGCCGAGCATAATTATCCAAGCATTTGGGTGATTGTGTTCTTTTTTATATATAGTCAAGATGGGAAAACTGAAGAAATTACTTGGCGATACCGCTATATATGGGCTTAGCAGCATAATCGGACGATTCCTTAACTACCTTCTTGTTCCGCTGTACACCTATAAGATTACAGCCGAATCGGGCGGATACGGAGTTGTTACCAACATCTACGCCTACACAGCCCTTATCCTTGTGATTCTGACCTTCGGGATGGAAACCACTTTCTTCCGTTTCGCCAACAAGGAAGGCGTGAATCCGCTCAAGGCGTTCTCTACTTCCCTGATTTCGGTAGGAGGCGTGGCACTCATATTTATAGCGTTATGCTCGGTTTGTCTGCCTTGGATTTCCGATGCGCTTGGCTATGCCGACCATCCCGAATACATTGAGATGATGGCGATTGTGGTGGCAATCGATGCGTTCCAAGCAATACTGTTCGCCTACCTGCGCTACCAGAAACGACCAATAAAATTCGCAGCTCTGAAACTTCTGTTCATATTCCTAAATATAGGTATGAACCTCTTCATATTCCTGCTTGCGCCAAAGATGTGCGAATGGTGTCCGTCGCTTATGGGATGGTACAGCCCGAGCTATCAGGTAGGATACATTTTCGTAGTGAACCTAATATGCACATCATTGATCACTTTTGGGTTCCTGCCCGAACTAAAGGCTCTGCGCAACGGTTTCGACAGAAGCCTGATGAAGGAAATGTGGAAATACACCTGGCCGTTGCTGATTTTCGGAATCATAGGCATTATGAACCAGGTTGCCGACAAAATTTGCTACCGCTTCATAGTTCCAGGACAGGAAGGCGAAACCCAGCTTGGTATTTATGGTGCCTGCGTGAAGATTGCAATGATAATGGCGATGATAACACAAGCTTTCCGCTATGCATACGAGCCGTTTGTGTTTGGCGAAAACCGTGAGGAAGCCAAGAAAAGCAAGGAAATGCAAGCAAAGGTGATGAAGTATTTTGTCATCTTCACGCTGCTGGCATTCGTAGCGGTAATGTCGTACATTGATATACTGAAGTTCATCATCAGCAGGGACTACTGGGAAGGACTTGCCGCAGTTCCGATTGTAATGATGGCTGAAATTTTCATGGGCATATACTTCAACCTGTCGTTCTGGTACAAACTTACCGACCAGACATACTGGGGAGCAATAATTTCGGCAATCGGATGCGCAGTATTGCTGGCAATCAACTTCCTGCTTGTGCCGCAAATCGGTT
>CACWOG010000310.1 GCA_902762455.1 uncultured Bacteroidia bacterium
CTGGCCGGAGCAAAATAAGTCGTTATGCTTTTTAACTCTTTCGAATTCGCCATTTTCCTGCCAATAACATTCATACTCTATTGGCTTTTCAACAGGAACCTGAAGTTGCAAAACGCATTCATCGTTGCTGTTTCGTACCTATTTTACGGATGGTGGGACTGGCGTTTCCTAATACTAATCGCATTTACAACATTTTGCAGCTACACAAGCGGAATCCTCATAGACAAGGCAACCCGGAAATCACAAAACAAGAAGGCAAAAATCATATCTGCAGCCAACATAACGATAAACCTGTTGATACTAGGCGTATTCAAATATTACAACTTTTTCGTCACAAGTCTTGCTGATGCCTTTTCTGCATTTGGGATAACCTTGGGAACCACCACGTTAAACATCATTCTGCCAGTCGGAATAAGTTTCTACACATTTCAGGCCTTAAGTTATTCCATTGATGTTTACCGCCGTAAGATAGAAGCCTCGCACGACATAATTGCATTTTTTGCCTTCGTAAGCTTTTTCCCACAACTCGTTGCCGGACCTATCGAGCGAGCCACAAACCTACTACCGCAATTCACTCAGAAACGCAGTTTCGACTACAGCACCGCCGTTGACGGATGCCGACAGATACTTTGGGGACTTTTCAAGAAAATAGTGGTGGCAGACAACTGCGCAACAACCTGTAACCAGATTTTCGCAACCTACGCCGACCAGCCAGCAAGTATGCTAATGGTCGGGGCTATGCTTTTCACTTTTCAGATATACGGTGACTTCTCGGGCTATTCCGACATCGCCATCGGTACAGCCAAGTTGTTCGGTATAAAGTTGATGCGCAACTTCAACATTCCCTATTTCAGCCGCGACATAGCCGAATTCTGGCGCAGATGGCATATCTCGCTTACAACTTGGTTCCGCGACTATATATATATTCCATTGGGTGGAAGCCGAGTTTCAAAGGCAAAAGTTGTGCGCAACACCTTGATAATTTTCCTGTTAAGCGGACTTTGGCACGGCGCGAACTGGACTTTTGTCGTCTGGGGAGCCTATCACGCACTGCTATTCCTACCGCTTATATTGTTGGGAAAAAATCGGAAATACACAAGCACCATCGCCGAAGGCAAGCATTTCCCTAGCATAAAGGAATTTGCAATGATGCTGATAACGTTCCTGCTTGTGGTCGTCGGCTGGATTTTCTTCAGGGCGGAAACCATTGGCGATGCGTGGCATTACATCTGCGGACTTTGCAGTTTGAACACCTTCAAGGCTTCTTACCTATTTTTTACTTCTACAAAGAATTTCGCAGGAATTTTCGTCATAATAATGCTTGCAATAGAATGGTGGCAACGCAGCAAGGAACACGGACTTGGCGAACTGCAAACTTCACTAAAAAGACCTATTTTCAGATACATTTTGTATTTCTTCCTATTCTTCTCAATACTTGCATTCCAGCCAATAGACACAACCCAATTCCTGTACTTCCAATTCTAGATATGAGAAAGTTCCTGATAAAGACGATATTAACATTCCTGCTGCTCACTTTGCTGTACATTCCTACATATTGCGTTATGTTTATGCTAATTGATACGACAAAGGAGCCTCCAACAGAGACACTCAGAACGACAGAAATAAAATTCAACGAGATTGACGAATACAAGGACATTGACATTCTGTTTGTTGGCAGCAGTCATTCCTCCAGATCGTTCGACCCAAGAATATTTTCCCAGCACAACCTAAAGACTTTCAATGTTGGAACAAGCTCGCAAACCTGTATACAGTCGTGGTTTATAATTGACAGGTACATCGAGTCCCTTAATCCCAAATGCGTCATCATCGACTTGTATCCAGACCTTATGAATACATACGGGGAAGAATCGGCAATCGACTTTATAACCTCCGACTTCGACCACGACCTCGCAACATGGGAATGGACAAAACTGAAGATGGCAATGTGTACGAAAAACACGAACGTAATTAACAAATGGATATACAGGGCTTTCAGACGACACATACTTCGCCACAAAAACAAAAGACAAACTTTTACAGGAAACGAAATTCATATCTGCCACGACAAATACATAAGGAGCGGATATGTGGAAAAAGACATGGAATATTATGATTTGAAGCCTGACTATAGGATAGATACAACATGCAGATGCAACGCAATGCAAATGATGTTTCTAAACAAAACCGTTGAACTTCTGAAAAAACGCGGCATAAATTATCTACTTGTTGAAGCTCCTGTACCATCAGTGCTATACAAGTCATACGACAATCACGACCAATACTCCGCAAAAATTTCCGAATACGGCACTTTCATAGATTACAACACTCGGTTAACGCTTAACGACTCGCTGGACTTCTACGACTCGCACCATATGAACCGAAATGGAGTTGAAAAATACGATTCCTTGATAATAAATGACTTATACGAATTGAAGTATATTAGTAGTAGAAACGAATAGTCATCCAGATGCTGTCCTTCGACTTCGCTTGCTTCGACTTCGCTCAGCACATCGCAGGAAGCAGTTCAG
>CACWOG010000311.1 GCA_902762455.1 uncultured Bacteroidia bacterium
GAAGAAGACCAACAACATCAAGTCGTTGGTGTTGGACTTGCGTTCAAATCCGGGCGGATTGCTCATCGAGGCTGTAAAGATTTGCAACCTTTTCATCGATGCAGGACAGGAAATTGTTAGCACCAAGGGCAAGGTTTCGGAATGGGACAAGTCGTACAAGACAACGGCAAAGCCGGTTGACAAGGATATAAAGATTGTCGTACTTGTCAACGAAATGTCGGCTTCGGCATCCGAAATTGTGTCGGGAAGCATTCAGGATTTGGACAGGGGAGTGGTTGTAGGTCACCGCACTTTTGGCAAGGGACTTGTGCAGACAACACGCAACCTCAGCTACAACGGGATGCTCAAGGTTACGACGGCAAAATACTACACCCCGAGCGGACGATGCATTCAGGCTCTCGACTATTCGCACCGCAACGAGGACGGTAGCGTTGGTCACGTTCCCGATTCGCTAATCTCGAAGTTCTACACCAAGAACAAACGCGAAGTTTACGATGGCGGTGGTATTACTCCCGACGTTGTGGTTGACGACAGCATATCCAATACCTTGTTAACCCAGCTGATGCTAAAGGATATGTTTTTCAAGTATTCGGTGTGGTATCGTAGCAAGCACGAGTCCATTGGCGACGACCCTGCAAAATTCGTATTCTCCGATGCCGACTACAAGGATTTCAAGGATTTCCTCGTGCGAGAAAAGTTTGAGTACAAGTCGTTTTCGGAAGAAAGCGTCGAGGATTTGATTGAGGTCGCCAAGACCGAAAAGTACTACGACAATATCTCGAAGGACATCGAAACATTGCTCTCGAAGCTGAAACAGGACAAGGACAGGGATTTGGAGCGTTACCGCGATGAGGTTACAAGGTGGATTGTAAGCTACATAATGCCACGTTACTTCTACGAGAAAGGCAGCATAATGTTCAGCATCAACTACGACGAGGAAGTAAAGGAGGCGATTAAAATCTTGAAGGACGAAAAGAGGTACAACGAGATACTTTCGCCGAAGAAATAGAAAACGATATTATTTATGACTGATTTATATGCTAAAAGAGGCTGTCATTTCGGAAGTCTGACTGAACCAGCGATACGGAACGTTGAGCTGTGTGAAGACGACTATCCGAAATCTCCCTTGTGTACTAATGGGAGATTCCGCATAAGCGAACTCACAAGGCTCGTTCCTGCGCCTGTTCGTTCTGCTTTGTGGAATGACGTTAAGGATAGGCGGTTTTTATCAGTCTTTATCATAACAATAACTAAATTACAACTATGGATACAGTATTAAGTGGAATCAGGTCAACGGGAAATCTCCATTTGGGCAACTATCTGGGGGCAGTAAGGAACTTTGTAAGAATGCAGGAAGGCAACAACTGCTACTTTTTTATAGCCGACTATCACGCACTTACAACGCATCCAGCCACAGAAGAATTGCATCGCAATGTGCGTCAGGTGCTGGTCGAATACCTTGCAAGCGGAATCGACCCCGAAAAATCGACGGTTTACATTCAGAGCGATGTGCCAGAGATTTGCGAGATGTACCTTTTGCTCAATATGAACGCTTACTTGGGAGAACTCTGCCGTACTTCCTCGTTCAAGGAAAAGGCACGCAAACAGCCCGAAAATGTTAATGCAGGTCTGCTTACATATCCCGTGCTGATGGCCGCCGACATACTTATGCATCATGCCGACAAGGTTCCCGTAGGCAAGGACCAGGAGCAGCATTTGGAGATGACGCGCAAGTTCGCACGCCGTTTCAATACAATGTTCAATGTGGAATACTTCAAGGAACCGCAGGCTTACAATTTTGGTGGCGAGCTTATTAAGATTCCCGGACTCGATGGCTCTGGAAAGATGGGCAAGTCGGAAGGCAACGGTATTTTCCTTGCTGATGACGAGAAGGTTATCCGCAAGAAGGTGATGCGAGCTGTTACCGATAGTGGTCCAACCGAACCTAATTCACCTATGCCTGAACCAATTCAGAACCTTTTCACTATAATGAAGGTTGTTTCTACGCCCGACACTGTGGCATACTTTACCGAAAAGTACAACACCTGCGAAATCCGCTATGGCGACATGAAGAAGCAGCTTGCCGAGGACATTGTCGCTATAATTAAGCCGATTAGCGAACGTATCAAGGAAATAGATTCCGACAACGAGTTCCTGAAGCGCACCGTAATGCGTGGCGCCGAGAAAGCCCGCGAGAATGCCATTAAGACCGTTCGCGAAATGCGTGAGATAATGGGATTCAAGAGGTTGTTCTAATAATTGGCAATTAACAATTGACAATGGATAATATGTTGCGGCACAATGTTTTGCGCTGCAACAGAGTTTAATTGGGCTAACTTATCTAGCAGATGAGTAATAAAGCATTGCATTATTCCAATAGGTAATATTACTTGTTTTTTCGGGATGTCTATCACTTTTCGTTAAGTTTTGCTTCGTCTTTATCCCGTTCGTCTTTATCTTTAGGTTATGTTGTTTGTTCTGCGGAAAGCGGACTTGCCACACCATATAGCATGTCCTTGGT
>CACWOG010000312.1 GCA_902762455.1 uncultured Bacteroidia bacterium
GAAAATGCTAAGGCTGAAGCGATTACCCTCATAAACGACATAATTGACGAGGCTAAGATGACAGCCAACAAGGAGGCAAAACGCATCATCCTCGAAACCATACAGCGTGTAGCAACCGAAACTGCAATCGAGAACGCTGTTACCGTATTCCACATCGAAAGCGACGAACTGAAAGGTCGTATCATCGGTCGAGAAGGCCGCAACATCAGAGCTTTGGAAGCTGCTACTGGCGTTGAAATCGTTGTTGACGACACTCCCGAAGCAATACTTCTTTCAGCATTCGACCCTGTAAGACGCGAGATTGCAAGACTTTCTCTGCATCAATTAGTTACCGATGGTAGAATCCACCCGGCACGCATCGAGGAAGTGGTAAACAAGACCACAAAGCAGATAGAAGAAGAAATCATTGAGGTTGGTAAACGCACCTCGATAGACCTCGGCGTACACAACCTGCATCCAGAACTTATCCGCCTCATCGGTAAGATGAAATACCGTTCGTCGTACGGACAGAACCTGCTTCAGCACTCGCGCGAAGTTGCTAACCTCTGTGCAATTATGGCAGCAGAACTCGGACTTAACACCAAGTTGGCAAAGCGTGCTGGTCTGCTCCACGATATTGGCAAGGTTTCGGACGAAGAGCCCGAACTTCCACACGCAATATACGGCATGAAGCTGGCCGAAAAGTACAAGGAAAAGCCAGAGGTTTGCAATGCCATAGGTGCTCACCACGACGAAACCGAGATGACAAGCCTCATCGCTCCGATAGTACAGATATGCGATGCCATTTCAGGAGCTCGTCCAGGCGCTCGCCGCGAAATCGTCGAATCGTACATCAAGCGTCTGAAAGACCTCGAAAACCTTGCCCTCTCCTACCCGAGCGTTGTAAAGACATACGCAATCCAGGCAGGACGCGAACTTAGGGTTATCGTTGGTAGCGAAAAGATTACAGATGCAGAATCGGAACAGCTCAGCCTCGAAATCGCAAGACGCGTTCAGGACGAAATGACATATCCGGGACAAGTAAAGATTACAGTTATCAGAGAAACAAGATCAGTAAACTATGCAAAGTAAAGGTATTTTGCACGATTCAAAAGTATTGGTCACCGGCGGTGCCGGATTTATCGGTTCCAATATTGTTGACCGCCTGCTGAAACAAAACAACAATGTCGTTTGCCTTGACAATTTCTCGACAGGAAAGCGCGAAAACATTGAACCATACTTATCCGACAGCAACTTCACGCTCATAGAAGGAGACATCCGCGACTTGGAAACTTGCCACAAGGCTTGCGAAGGAATCGAGATTGTGCTTCACGAAGCTGCTCTCGGTTCGGTGCCACGTAGCATCAACGACCCGATAACTACTAACGCGGTGAACATCGGAGGATTTCTCAATATGATAGTAGCTGCAAGAGATGCAAAGGTAAAACGCTTCGTATATGCAGCAAGCTCGTCAACTTACGGAGATTCAAAGACTTTGCCGAAGGTGGAAGAAAACATCGGCAAACCGCTATCGCCATACGCAATAACCAAGTATGTAGATGAACTTTACGCTGGCATTTTTGGCAAAATCTACGGAATGAGCACAATAGGTCTGCGGTACTTCAATGTATTTGGTCGCCGTCAAGACCCGGAAAGCGCGTATGCAGCAGTTTTCCCGAAATTCATAAAGGCATTGGTAAACCACAAATCGCCAGTAATCTATGGAGACGGTGAACAGTCAAGGGATTTCACCTACATTGACAACGTAATACAAGCCAACGAATTGGCTGCAACGACTACAAATCCCGAAGCTGAAAATACTGTTTTCAATGTTGCATTCGGAGAAAGCAATTCGCTCAACGAACTGACAGCGGAAATAATTGAAAGCCTTGCAAAGTTTGACCCTGAAATTGCCAATGTGAAGATTCAATACGGCGATGTAAGACTTGGCGACATCCGCGATTCGCTGGCTTCAATCGAGAAAGCAAAGCGAGTGCTCGGATATAACCCGCAATACGATGTCCATCAAGGACTGAAAGAAGCAATTGACTGGTACTACGAATACTTGAAATAAAAAAAGCCCCGATTTGGGGCTTTTTTTGTTGAACTTATTTTCCCATATCCTCCATTATATTCCTAAAACATTTCAAGCTATTCTCAATATTGTCAATTATTTCTGTAGCAATTTCTTCAGGTTCGGGAAGATTGTCAAGGTCGGTCAAGCTCTTGTCCTTTATCCAAAAGATATCAAGGTTTGTTTTGTCTCTGGCGATTATCTCATCGTAGGTAAATTTACGCCAACGGCCTTCTGGATTTGCCTCGCTCCAAGTTTCGGTGCGCAGATGGCGATTGTCGGGATTATAGCATTTTATGAAATCGGACAAATCCTCGAACATAAGCGGTGATTTCTTCAGCGTATGGTGAATGTTGGTACGGTAATCGTAAATCCAAATGTCCTTGGTCTGCACATCCTTGCTGGCTGGACGGTTATCGAAGAACAAAACATTGGC
>CACWOG010000313.1 GCA_902762455.1 uncultured Bacteroidia bacterium
GAACAAGAAATGCAGGAATACCAAACTATCCGCCTTGAAAGCATCAAGGCGCAGAGGCACCATGATGACTATGCCATAACCGCAAAAAGTGTTCCTTCGGGTCTAAAAAACGATCTCGATAATGCACTTGAAAAAGAGTCCAAATTCAAGGAAAAATACGCCTCTAAGGTTTTTGAATACCTGTCGAAAGGAATTACCGATGCTGGCGTTGATGTATATAATGTAGGTATATGCACCACTCCGTTGGTTTACTGGTCAACGGCGAAATTCGGTTTCGATGCATCGGTGATGATTACGGCTTCGCACAATCCGGCTTCGCACAACGGGCTGAAGGTTTCGGGCAAGGATGCAACTCCTGTAGGTTACGACAACGGGCTTTCGACGGTTGAGAAACTTGTGATGGAAGGCGATGTCAAGCCTGTGGAAAATAAGGGCAAAGTCATTGATTATGAGGTGTATGACAAGTATCTTGACTTTATGCGCCAGTATGTTCCCGACATTTCAAACCTGAAGGTAAGCGTTGACTGTAGCAATGGAATGTCGGCGTTGTTTATCAAGAAGTTGCTGGGCGACAAGGCTATGTATATCTGTGACGAACTTGACGGTACTTTCCCAAACCACGAGGGAAATCCGCTTATGCCCGAAAACCGCGTGATGCTGCAGCAACACGTGCGCGAGCACAAGTCCGACATTGGTGTGATTTACGACGGCGATGCCGACCGTGTGATGTTTGTTGACGAGAATGCCAATTTTGTATCGCCCGACCTTATGATTGCCGTCCTTTGCCATTATTTCCTTGAGGAAAAAGGCTTGAAGGGCAAGGTTTATCAGGATATTCGCACCTCGAAGGCTGTGGGAGAGTATGTTGCAAAATTCGGCAGCGAGATGGTGATGTGGCGTGTCGGTCGTGCGTATGCCGCGAAGAAACTTCGCGAAGTTGACGGTATTTTCGGCGGAGAGTTGGCAGGTCACTATTATTTCCGCGACTTTTACTACTCCGATTCGGGCATTCTCGCCAGCCTGTTGATTTTGCGTATTGTTGCAAAGATGAAGAAGCAAGGCATATCGGTTTCTCAGTTGATTTCAAACATCAGCCACTACGAAAATTCTGGCGAAATCAATTTCCAGGTTAATGAGAAGCAGAAGGCTATGGATTTGGTTGTGGAGCATTTCCGTGCTCAGGCAGAACCCGAGGCGTTCTACGATTTCGATGGCTACCGTATGGAGTACAAGGACTGGTGGCTTAACATACGTCCTTCAAATACAGAACCTTATCTGCGCTTTTTGTGCGAGGCGAAATCAACGGAATTGCTTGAGAGCATAAAGTCTCAGGTGGAGAAGATTGTGGAAAGCGTGAAGTGATTTGTCGGGATATTTATAAGTTTCAGTGTATTTTGATATTAGAGAAAAAAACTTACAGCCAAGAATAATCTGGTTGTAAGTTTTTTTGTGAGTGTATTGTAGGTTTGTTTATTCCAACCCAAACAGTTTGTAGAACTTGTCGAGTTTGTAATCCTTGGTCACGCCAATCATTTCTTCCCAAAGTGAATCGGGAATTGGAACGCCGTTCTTGCTGCGGACGAGGAAGTTTTCGTATTCTTTTTCGCCGGCGGTGTAAATGCGGTCGTGTCCTGGCATTTTCTGTGAGTTGCGGAGGTCGCGGAGCAAATTGCCTGCATTCTTCTTGAAAACATCAAGGTCCTGGAATGTTTCAACATTTATTGCAATGAAGAAATGCCCGAGGCGGTAAGGTTTCTTGTTGCCGTTTTCGTCTAGACCTGTAAGAGCCTTCATATATCCGCCGCACTGCAATGCCGACGACAGGATTTCAACGACAGTTGCGTAGCCGTAACCCTTGTAACCTGCTGTTTCTTCACCGATTCCACCAAGAGGAGCAAGTGCAGCCTTGCCTTTTACAAGGTCGTCGAGTACTTCTACGGAATTGGTCTTGGAGTTGCCTTCGCGGTCGATGCACCAGCCTTTGGGTAGGTCTTTGCCGACTTTTGCGTAGTATTCGAACTTTCCGCGCTGGCTTACTGATGTTGCGCAGTCGAGGAAGAACGGGAATTCTTCATCTGTTGGAATTACAAATGTCAGTGGATTTGTGCCGAGCATATTTTCAACGCCGAAAGTCGGTGCGATGGATGGGCGGGCATTTGTGCCTGTAAGACCGATCATACCTTCGCGTGCTGCCATAAGTCCGTAGTAACCTGCAATTCCGTAGTGCGAACTATTGCGGACGGCCACCATACCCATACCGAATTTCTTGGCCTTGTCGATAGCCATCTGCATAGCTTGCTTCGAAACGACATGTCCCATGCCGTTGTTGGCGTCGAGTAGGGCGGTAGTTGGACTTTCGCGCAGAATGTCAACCTTGGTAACCGGGTTTACTATTCCAGCCTTGATTCTGTCCAAGTATATCGGTTTCAGACGGTTGATGCCGTGAGAGTCGATTCCGAGCTTGTCGGCTTCGAG
>CACWOG010000314.1 GCA_902762455.1 uncultured Bacteroidia bacterium
AAGGCTGGAATCGAGGAAATGAATGTGATTTTCGGGTACATACGCGACCATAAGTTAGGAATTAACGTAGAACTTGATTTAAGCCTTGCACGTGGATTAAACTACTATACAGGAGCAATCTTCGAGGTAAAAGCCAACGATGTTGAAATTGGCAGCATCTGCGGTGGTGGCCGTTATGACAACCTTACTGGCATTTTCGGTCTGAAGGACGTATCGGGAGTTGGTGTTTCGTTTGGTGCCGACCGCATCTACGATGTAATGACCCAACTCGAACTTTTCCCGAAGCAAACCGACGAATACAGCACTGCCCTACTCGTAAACTTTGGAGAAAACGAGGAACGCGCCTGCATCGAAATCGCCCAAAAACTTAGGAAAGAGGAAATAAGTTGCATTGTTTTCCCCGAAAAGTCGAAACTTGACAAACAGTTCAAGTTTGCCAACAGCCACAACATTCCTTTTGTTATCATCGTTGGCGAAAGCGAAATAGCCAATGGAACTGCCACAATAAAGAACATGGCAACTGGCGAACAGACAACAGTTTCACAAAATGAAATTGTTAAATTCATAAAATAATGTCGGAAGCGATTCTGAGGGGTAAAATAAAGCCGGCATTATCAACAAACGCTTTCCAAAATGGAAAGCGTTTGTAATAAAAAAAAGGGGGAATTTCTTTTGGGAAGAACTTGCCCCTTTTAACTGTACATATTATACTTTATTTTTAACCTTATGCGATGCAAAGGTATGGCAAACTGGAAAACTGGCAAATAGGTAATTCTACGCAATTTTAATTGCACCTAAAGAAAACATTATGCAACTTTGCACACAACAAAATACCTGACACTCAATAAAATTTAACATTCTCAAGTTTGTCGTAGGCTCAAGCCTACGACATCTAAAACAAAGGCTCTTGCCTTGCCATATCTATTCCTCTTCCGTCTTCTTTCCGCAGCAATAATTTCTATACATCCCTTCCGACTGTTCTGTCATTCGTTTCACCAGTTGCCGTGGCGACTTTACGACAAGACCATCGCCAAATCCCAAGAATTCGCGGATAAGCTCTCTGTTCCAAATTACCCTGATTACAAAGTCGGCGGAACCGTCCTCGTACTGCTTTATCATCCGTTGCGTCTTGTGGAAAGGCTTTGTGACGATATATGGCGTGTGGTCTGCGCTTGCCCAGAATACTATGTTCTTTTCGGATTTGTCGTAGAGTGTTACGCCGACAATCTTGTCGAAATATGCAACCGGGTCGAAGTCGGTATTTTCGATGTAGTTCTTCGCTTCGCCCATTTCCATCGACTCTATGCGGTCGAGCGCGAGGTTGAGAATCATGTTTACGCCTTTTGCCTTCCCGAACAGAAACCAGCGGTTGCGGTATTCGCGCAGTACATACGGAGAGAATCGTAACGGATTGGCTTTCGGCGACTTGAACGACTTGTACATAATATCCAGCGGACGCTTGGCAACAATGGCATCGTACGACATATTAATATAATTAAGACCACGAAGACGGTCGTTCTTCTCGAAGAAAATGACTGGCTGCGTCTTGTGTTGCAACGATGAAACATGGTCGTTCAGACGGTTTATAACTTCTTCCAGTTCACCGAACTGCGAAAAACCGCTAAGTTGCTTCAGTACATTAATTGCTTCGGTCATTGCCTTCATGTCGAAGTCGGTGATGGGCGAATTGGTGATGCTGAATTTCGGGTCGGAATACGAATAGTACTTGTGGTCTGTTACGACGATTGGTGCGTTGTAGCCGAGTTTTTCGCTGCGCATATTCTGGATGTCGAGCTGAATGGTACGCTTGCTTATTCCGTTCATGTTTCCTTCGTACTCGTACAGGGCATCGGAGCAGGCCTCAATAAGGTCTTCGAGAGTCCACAGGCGGTTGCGCCTCTGCAGGCACTGGTCGATGGTTTTGTAGCGTATCAACGCGTTTTTACTTGCTGGCATAATCGTGAAAATGAAAATTTTTGCAAATTTATTAAAAATTTTTTCGACTACGCAAATAGGTTGCGCACTGGGATTGTAATTTTGCGGCGAATTTTTAAAGGACACCAATTTAGTAAACCAGAAAAAACGGAAAATTATGGGAATGTATGTTGTATGGAGACCTGAGATTTTTAGCAAGAACCACGAGTCGTTTCGCACAATTGAGGACTTGCGGGACAAAATCAAAGAAAATAGGTCGGAAATTGAAAATCTGAAAGCCCAGATTCGCGGTTTGGCAATGGCGACGCCAAGAGATATTACTCCTGCCGATTACACGCCAGTTGAGTACATAAATGGGTATATTGATGATTTGTTCGAAGAACTTGAAAACCTGATTGGCTATACAAGATTATTGGAAACCCTTGACGATGAAGAAACTTTCAAATATCGTATTGATGAAGCTATAGACTATTACAACCTGCGCAAATTCGTTGGCGAGAAAGATGATGAGTATTGATTATCCCAGCATACCTTG
>CACWOG010000315.1 GCA_902762455.1 uncultured Bacteroidia bacterium
ATCCCACCAAAACACTCCTAACCCAATCTAAAAATAGTAAAAAGTTCCCAAAATAGGGAACTTTATTTAAATAAATCATACTTTGTTTGTACTTTTACAATAGAATTTATTACAAACTACTTACAACACGTAAGTTATTTGCAACAAGCTACAGCGCTTCGACTTCTGCCGGAGTAAGCCCAGAAACAGCCACGATTTTCTCCGTAGAATCACCCATGGCCTTAAGAGCCTTCGCCATTTCGCAAGCCTTTTTCCGTTCGCCGCGAGCTTCGCCGACGGATTCGCCTTCTTGGCGAGCCTCAGCCCGAGCTTCGGCCACTTTCTGTTGAGTTTCAGCATGGGCATCCGCAAGGCGCTTGCGGAACACATCACCGGCGCTCACAAAGCCGTACTTCTGTCCAACACTTTTGAATGCCATTTCCAACTCCTTCAGATAGTCTTCATCGACATACTCCTTTAAATATACATTAATTTTACTCAAAAGGGAAATTCCTTCGTTCTTAGGCAATTTCTGGAAAAAATCCTTGAACAGCAACAACTTCATACGCAGATTTTCCCTATCAAAAGCGTACTTCATGGCAACAATCCCCATGCCCGTTGCAACATCTTCGCAAGCGAGACAATCACTATCGGGAATATCAGCCATATTCACAAACGAGCATGCAAACGGAAGTACACGGCCATGGAAAAATTCAGGATATCCATCCTCAAGATTCTTGAGAGGATTCCAATTTTCGCGCCCATTGTAAAAGATTATCGCCATAGTCGGGAGCCCGTCGAAAACACGGTTTTCCTGATGGATTTTCATTACCGAACGCACATAGCGTGCAATTTGGTTGATGGTATCGGGGTCACGCCCAGACTTGTGCTCCACCATGATACCCACCAACACGGGTGCGCCAGTCAATACATTGACGCGGAATGCCAAATCCGCATCACCGGTTTCGTCTACCTCGGAATACGAATCAGGAATCCGTTCCAGTGTATCAAGATTCACGGACGATAGGAATTCTCCCACTACGTGATCAACCTTGCCCGCAAGCCCCAACAAGAGCCTAAGACGCTTGACATCGGCAAAAAGCCAACGGAAAAAAGGATCATGCGCACGGCGTGCATTGTTTATCTTTTCAGTCATATTTTTCCTTTTCATTGTGTTATTGTCTATACGGAACCCAAAATTTTCGAAAGGCTACTTTATATAACACGCCGTTTTTGGAAAAACAGTTCAAAAAACGCCCCTTTTTGGGGGTAAAAGTTTCAAAACAGCACTGCCTGCGACCTGACACTAATCAGCCAACAGAACGGGGAAAAATGAAATAAGACCTGGGCAGCATCCATCATCATTACCGGCAAGGCGAGCGATGCGGAAACACGCTTGCATGTTTCCATATCCGAGCCGCAGCGGGAAGCGCTTTAGCGCAAACGCGGTTCTAACGACTCGATTTTATAGCTCTTACGGGTAGAATTCTTCTTATTGTTCTTCTTAGACATAATAACTCCCAACGGCATTTCTAAGGAAATGCCTATTTTTTGTTTTTTGTTAAAAATTTTACTTGATGAAAGTATCGCCTTCATCCATTACGCAACGAATTGGAAGAAAGCCATGTTTAAAAGTTTTACCAATATCAAAACTGCAATCAGATGAATATGTCGAAAATAAAGCATAATGCGCAACTAAAAAATCATCTTTGTACTCCGAAGGTATCCAGAAATACGCTAAAGAGTTAGCATAGCCATCACTATATGGCAATATAGATAATCCATATCGGTTAGACCCATATTTCCTAGGCCACACAGAATGGGCAAGTAAAGAATAACTCATATCTATTCCGCTAGAATATACATAGTGTTTCCATTCGGTTTCGTTCATCACATGCCACCCTTCTGGACACACGCCCTTCACCTTGGCATTATAACTAAGCTCAATATTACATTGGGGATTGTCAGCAACACCGACGCTATCACACACCTTGGGTAGACCCATAGCCTCGCTCCAGCTATAACGAGCACCGAAATAATTTTCACAATACCAAGGATTATCGAGATAGCAACTTTTTTCTACCTTCGCATCGTCAAACTCTGTCGTTGTACTATCAATAATAACATCAGCATAGTTCAGATTCTGAGCCATAACCGTAAAAGAATCAACGCCGGTCTCATTGCCACTTTTATACACTTCATAATATTGAATTGTTTTGTAAACCTGTCCATCACGAGGATCTGTAAACGACCCATAATTCACTTCTGGGTTGAAAACGCTATCCATGTTAGGATAAACTTTAATTTTTTCAATAGTTACTATAGAATCCAAGACCCATTCATTTTTACTGCAATGAAAATAACGAATCTCATCAGGCCATTCCTTCACCCAGGTTTCACCATCTTCGCAAATTTTGAAAGCAAAACCAGAACTGCTAGAAGACTCAGTACTCAACGAGCCCGCATTTTCGTTTGCAGAACTACTAGAACT
>CACWOG010000316.1 GCA_902762455.1 uncultured Bacteroidia bacterium
GTGGTGAAGCACAAATTTCTGTAGTGGGCGGAAGTGCTTATTACTGGGAACTTCCAATTGGCGACAGTGCACAAATTCAAAAAATTTCGCCAAACGAGGCAACCATTTACTATGTTTATACGTTTAGCGAGAAAGGATGTATGAAATTGGATTCGGTTATGGTCGATATAATGCAAGGCTTTGACGCGGAAATTGACGGGCAGTCGTTTGCCATAAATATGGGAGATACGGCTGTGTCGGTTGTCGTTGCCGACAGCGGATTGGAATGTTATGTTTCGCCGGAGGAATACTCTTTTTCAGGGAATTGCGATTCAATCAGGATGTTCCCGCTTGAGAACACCAGTTTTACGCTTGTTTTGCGGGACACTCTCGGTTGTTCCGAAAAGAGTTTCAATATTTATGTTGATGTGGATATGAAACTTACGCTTGATGTACCGTCGGCGTTTACACCGTTGAGCGAAGGCGATGGCAACAATGTGGTGTATGTGCGTGGGCTTGGCATAAAGCAGTTGCGCCAGTTCCGCATTTTCAACCGTTGGGGCGAGGAGGTTTTCTTCACCGACGACCTGCATACTGGCTGGGACGGAACAATAGGCGGAGTTGTGCAGAATCAGGACACATATTCGTATTATGTAGAGGCCGAAATGTTTGACGGAAGCGTAAGGACGAAAAAAGGGAATGTGGTGTTGATTAAATGAGAGATGAAAGACGAGAGTTGAGAGATGAAAGTTGAGAGACGAGAGCGCTGAGAGATGAGAGACGAGAGTAGGGCGAGACGAATGTAGAGACGTTGAGTGCAACATCATAAAGAATTTAATAATTGTTTTATACGATACAATGGATAAAAATCTAAGGTTTTATACGATATAAAAGATAAAAACAAAATATTTTGTATGATATAAAAGATAAAATGTTATTTTTGCGCTTGTAATATTTTGTAATATGGTTATGAATAAAGATATTATTAAGCAGTGTATCAAGGATAAACGAGATGAAATACTTTCGCTTGACGTTGTGAAACGACCTTTTGTGTTCGAAGAACGGGCTAATTATGTGTTTGTCGGTTTGCGGCGCGTTGGAAAGTCGTATATGCTTTACCAACGTGTTCTACAACTGTTGGAGCAAGGCGTAAAAATCAATAACATTTTATTTGTCAACTTTGAGGACGAACGGCTTTCGGAAATCACCCACAACGATTTAAACCTAATCCTTGAAGCCCATTATGAGATGAATGGCAGCGAGATAAAGCCGATAATCTTTTTTGATGAGATTCAGAATGTGGAACATTGGGACAAGTTTGTTCGTCGTCTTGCCGACGCAAAATATACCATCTATGTCACCGGAAGCAACGCGAAAATGCTAAGTAGCGACGTGGCTACCACCTTGGGAGGCAGGTTCTTGATATATGATGTATATCCATATACCTTTTCGGAATATTTGAATGCCGTTTCTGTGGAACTTTCCGACCAGTGGCAATTTTCAACCATTGAGAAATCGAAGGTTATGGCTGCATTCGAGACTTATTTCAAATTCGGCGGACTTCCAGAAATGGTTCAATTCAAGAACAAGCGTTCCGCTCTGCAAAGTCTTTACCAGAAAATCTATCTCGGCGACATTTGCGCGCGAAACAACATCCGCAACAGCAAGATTATGGGACTTGTGATAAAAAAACTCGCCGAAAGCGTAAAGCAGCCCACTTCCTACAACCGCATCCAAAACATTATCAAATCGACTGGCAATAATGCAACTGTAGGCACTGTATCGGAATACATAAACCACGCGATCGAATCGTGGCTTATTATGCCTGTCGAGAATGGACTAGCAAAAATTGGAGAACGCGAAAGCGTAAAGAAGTATTATTTCATCGACAACGGCATATTGAACCTTTTCCTATTCGATTCCGACACTTCTTTGCTGGAAAATCTTGTTGCGGTAACTCTTTGCCGGAAATATGGCAGGGAAAATGTCGTTTACCTAAAATCGAACATTGAAATTGATTTTTACATAGAGCAGGAGAATACCGCCATACAGGTTTCGTATTCGATTTCCGACATCGATACTAGGGAAAGGGAAATAAATGCCCTTTTGCAGTTTGCGAAGAAAAACAAAGGTGCAAAACTAATGATAATAACCAAAGACGAGCAGGACGAACTTGTTATTGACAAACACAAAATAAGTGTTGTGCCTGTCGCATATTGGTTGCAAACGATGAAAAGTAAAGATATGGTACTAATAAAATGATTTGTAATGTTTATGATGTTTTTTTTTCTACATAAAATTTATTAATTATCTTTGTAACGAATTAACCTAAAAATTTACAATATGAAATCGAACCTTAAAATATCAGTAATCCTTCTTGGAATCGCGTTTGCCTTTTCATTCTCATCGTGTGAGCGCATTAAATTTGACGAGGACGAAACCGCTGGCGTAAATCGTTCAAGGGCAATCTTGCAGGAATACGAAACCGA
>CACWOG010000317.1 GCA_902762455.1 uncultured Bacteroidia bacterium
GGTTGTCCGCATCGGCCATTACGGCGGAAAGGGGAAGCTTCCGTCCGGGGAAATCCTGGAGGTGCTTGGCAGCGCGAAGGAGGCGGGGACGGACATTCTCGCCATCGCCCGCGCGATGGATCTCCCCATGGAATTCTCCGACCGGGTTCTTATGCAGGCGGAGCGCATTCCGGAGGAGGTGCTTCCCCACGAGCTTTATGACCGCGAAGATCTTCGCGAGTGGCAGATCGTCACGATCGACGGGCCGGACGCGAAGGATCTGGACGATGCGGTTTCCCTGTTCCTGGACGGGGATGATTATATGCTGGGTGTTCATATCGCCGACGTTACCCACTATATGCGCGAAAATACACCGCTAGACGACGAGGCTTTCAACCGTGCAACTTCTGTGTATCTTGTCGACCGCACCGTGCCGATGTTGCCCGAAAGGTTGTGCAATTTCCTTTGCTCGCTTCGTCCCAACGAGGAAAAGTTTTGTTTCTCGGCAGTGTTTGAGATGAACGATAATGCCGAAGTGTTGAGTTTCAAGCCGATGAAGACCATAATTTCGTCTGACCGTCGTTTCGCATACGAGGAAGCGCAGGAAATCATCGAGACCGGTAAGGGTGATTTCGCTGAGGAAATATTGAAGCTCAATGAGTTGGCAAAGATTTTACGTTCGGCTCGTTTCCAGAAGGGCGCATTCAACTTTGAGCATAAGGAAGTTAAGTTTGTACTTGATGAAGATGCCCGTCCCGTAAGCGTCTATTTCAAGGAATCGAAGGAAGCAAACAATCTGATTGAGGAATTTATGCTTCTGGCGAACCGCAATGTCGCCGAACTTATTGGCAAGAAGCACAAGCCGTTTGTTTATCGTGTTCACGCAGAACCGAACTACGACAAACTGTCAAATTTCTCGACATTCATTAGTCAGTTCGGTTATTCGATTGATATGTCGAACAGCATTGCTCTTTCGAATTCGCTGAACGGCTTGGTAAACGATGTGAAAGGTAAGCCCGAGCAGAACATAATTGAAAATCTTGCAGTCAGGGCAATGGCAAAGGCCGTGTATTCAACCAAGAACATAGGTCATTATGGTTTGGCATTCGACTTTTACACGCACTTTACTTCGCCAATCCGCCGCTATCCAGATGTGATGACACATCGTCTGCTCTATGCTTATATGCGCAGTCAAACTCCTGATGTCGAAGACCTTGAGCTGAAGTGCAAGCATTGTTCGTTCAAGGAGCAGCAGGCTGTTTTAGCGGAGCGCAGTTCCATAAAGTACAAGCAGGCGGAATTCCTGCAGGACAAGATTGGTGATATTTTCGATGGTGTTATTTCTGGTGTTCAAGAATATGGATTCTTTGTAGAGCTGAAGGAGTCGGCTTGCGAAGGTTTGGTTCATGTGCGTACGCTTATGGATGACAATTACGAGTTCTTTGCAGAGGAGTATTGCCTTCAGGGAATAGAAACCGGCAAGATATACCGGCTTGGCGACGAGGTAAAAGTACGCATTTCGGATGTAAACCTCGAAAAGAAACAGATAGATATGGAATTGGTGTAAATTAATTGCGTTATGAGACAGATAGTTAAGTTGATAGCATTTTCATTATTGTTGTGCGGAAGTATTGATGTGTTTGCGTGGGGGCAAAAAGGACACGATGTTGTTGCCAGTATAGCAGAGCAGCATTTAACCGATAAGGCAAAGGAGAATATTGATAAGATACTTGGTGGTAAGTCGATGATTTATTATTCGTCGTGGATGGACAACGTGCAGAATTCCCCGTATTGGAAAGATGGCTACGACCGCACAAAGACCTGGCATTATTTCAATGTTGATGAAGGTTATACTCCACAAACAATGTCGCGCAATCCCAAGGGTGATGTGCTTTTGGCAATGAATATGCTTATTGATTGTCTTGAAAATCATCGCAATGAGCTATCCGACAGTGTTAAGTTTGATTATCTGCGTATGCTTATTCACCTAGTGGGCGATATGCATTGTCCCATGCACGTAGGAAGAGCTACTGATAGGGGAGGAAACAATTTCTCGTTAAAGTGGTTCGGAGAGAAGACAAACTTGCATAGTATTTGGGACTACAATATGGTTGAGCGAGTGCATTCCTGGTCATATACCGAGTGGCAGCAGAATCTTGACCGTTGTTCGCGGTCTGAAATTGAGGCGATGTCGGCCGGTACGCCAGAAGATTGGCTTAACGAGACATGGAAGATAACTTGTGGCGTTTACGACTATGTGAAGCCAGATGAGAATTGTTCGTATAAATACATGTATGATTACACTCCTGTCGTTGAACATCAACTTTTGGTGGCAGGATATAGGCTTGCTGCGTTGTTAAATAAGATATTCGGATGAAAAAGACTATTGTAATTGCGATGGTATTTTTGTTTTCTGCTGTGTGCGTGATGTGTTCGGCAGGAACTTCAGAAACAAGAGGTGCGAATGGTGCTACAGATA
>CACWOG010000318.1 GCA_902762455.1 uncultured Bacteroidia bacterium
GTCCTTGAAGCCGACCGCCGCGCAGATGTCGCCAGCCTCGACCGACTCAATCTGGTTTTGCTTGTTGGAATGCATCTGGAATATCCTTGTAACCCTTTCCTTGCGGCCTGTGCGGACGTTGTAAACCATGTCGCCAGTCTTTATTGTACCGCTATATATTCTAAGGTATGAAAGTTTTCCGACGAACGAGTTTGCCATAATCTTGAAGCACATTGCAGCAAGAGGTCCTTCTGCGTCGGCGCTTCTGGTGATTACGTCCTCGGTCTTGGGATGATGTCCACTGATAGCCTTGACATCGAGAGGAGAAGGAAGATATTCGCATATTGCGTCGAGCAATAATTGAATACCTTTGTTCTTGAATGCAGAACCGCAAAATACTGGAACACATTTCTCGTCGATGACAGCCTTGCGCAACACCTTCTTGATGTCGGCAATCGAAACGCTGTCCCTGTCGTCGAGGAACTTTTCCATAAGTTCGTCGTCGAACTCGACTACTGTTTCGAGTAATTTTTCGCGGTACTCCTCCACTTCCGACTTCATAGCCTCTGGGATTACAATCTCGTTGAACTTAACGCCCAGAGATTCCTCGTCCCATTCGTAAGCCTTGTTTTCAAGAAGGTCAACGATTCCAGAGAAAGAATCGCCGTCACCAATCGGCAGTTGCATAGCAATAGGATTAGCTCCGAGCTTCTTTTCTATCTGCTGGAGAACGCCAATGAAGTCTGCGCCCGTCCTGTCCATCTTGTTTACGAAGGCAAGACGTGGAACATTGTACTTGTTTGCCTGATGCCAGACAGTTTCGCTTTGTGGCTCAACGCCTCCCACTGCACAGAACACAGCTACAGCACCATCGAGCACGCGCAGCGACCTTTCGACCTCGACTGTAAAATCAACGTGTCCCGGAGTATCGATGATGTTGATTTTGTAATCATTGTCATCGACCTTCCAGAAAGCTGTCGTTGCTGCCGAAGTGATGGTTATGCCACGCTCCTGCTCCTGTGCCATCCAGTCCATAGTGGCAGTGCCCTCATGGACTTCGCCAAGCTTGTAGTTGACACCGGTATAATACAGAATGCGCTCAGTAGTCGTGGTCTTACCCGCGTCTATGTGAGCCATTATGCCGATGTTTCTAGTATTTACAAGCGAAGCGTTCATTCTGTGCGTCTGTAAAATTAAAATTTGAAGTGAGAGAATGCCTTGTTAGCCTCAGCCATTCTGTGGGTATCTTCTTTCTTCTTGAAAGCAGAACCTTCGCAGTTGTAAGCTGCAAGAATTTCAGCAGAAAGTTTGTCGGCCATCGACTTGCCAGCGCGCTTGCGTGCGAATGACAACATCCACTTGTGGCTGATAGAAATCTTTCTGTCGGCACGTATTTCGGTAGGAACCTGGAAAGTAGCACCACCTATTCTACGGCTCTTAACCTCTACGGACGGAGTGATGTTATCGAGAGCCTTCTTCCATATTTCCAATGGAGTTTCCTCGCTGTCCTTCATCTTCTTTCCGATAAGGTCCATGCATTCATAAAAAATCTTAAATGAAGTGGATTTCTTTCCGTCCCACATCATATCGTTTACAAAACGAGTTACGCGAACGTCATTATACTTGGGATCCGGAAGAATCGTTCTTTTTCTTGGCTTAGATTTTCTCATCTCTATTTATCTTTATACTACTAATTATTTCTTTGCAGCAGCTTTTGCTTTCGGTCTCTTGGTTCCGTACTTGGAACGTCTCTGTGTACGTCCATCAACGCCGGCAGCATCCAAACCGCCTCTTACGATATGATATCTTACACCTGGCAAATCCTTTACCCTGCCACCACGAACCATTACGATCGAGTGTTCCTGCAAGTTGTGTCCTTCGCCCGGTATGTAAGCGTTGACTTCCTTACCGTTAGTTAATCTAACCCTAGCAACCTTACGCATTGCTGAATTAGGCTTTTTAGGTGTTGTTGTGTACACTCTCGTGCAAACACCTCTTCTCTGTGGGCATGAATCGAGTGCAGGCGATTTACTCTTGTCGGCTGCAACATATCTGCCTTTTCTTACTAATTGCTGTATCGTTGGCATATAACCTATTTATTTTTAATAATTTTACTCTAATTTACATTTACAAAATTTGGACTGCAAAGGTAGAACATTTTTTCTTACCGACAATGTAACTTTTTTATTTTTTTTAAAATATTTTTTGTGAGCATCAAAAAAATTATCAACACAGTCCATTTTCCTCTTAAAAGTCTGATTACAATATCGATATTTTAAGGGACAAAAAATATTATCAACAATCAACTGAAAAATTAATTTGATTCCGAAATATTGTATTTCCAAATAATATTATTTTTGCATTTCAAACAAAAATTTTGCCTCAAATGAAAGCACACGACATCAAGTTCATCGCCCTTATTATAAACAATAAGTTCAGACATCAACTCGCCAACGACTTGGAAAGGCGACAACATTTATATCATCGACAAGGACAACCTGTACCTCAATGCCGAGTTGACAATAGAAGCCGGCGCAATAATAAAGATGATGTCGGGAAGCAACATAATGCTTAACCGCAACGGCAACATCATAGCCAACGGCACAAGTTCAAAGCCGATTGTCTTCACTTCTATAAAGGACGACAACAACGGAAGCGACAGCAACAGCGACGGCGACAATACGGTTCCCGCTGCCGGCGACTGGGGCTACATCAACCTCAACGGCTCGCAAAACTCAACATTCACGCACTGCAAGTTCCTGTACGGAGGCCGCGACAATTCAAATCCGGCAACCGTTGATGTATCGTCGGAAGCCAAAGCCATTTTCGACAACTGCACATTTGCATATAATTCCGGCGGTCTGCTCAACAGCATATATGTCGGCGCTCTGAACGCATCAAACGCCAGCGCAGAGACAAGCATAACCAACTGCAAGTTCTACGGCAATAATGTCCCCGTAACGATAAATGCCGAAATGAGCATGGACAATTCAAACTCGTTCTCCAACGACAAACTAGGAAACAAATGCAATGGAATCTTCATCTCAGGAAGCAACATTAGCACCGACATCAGTTGGCTTGAAGACGAAGTAGCTTTCGTCGTAACTGCCGCAAATCTAGACATAGAAACTAATAGAACTCTTACTTTAGGCAATAACGTAGTTGTTAAGTTCGTCGAACATTCAACACTTACTGTTTCGAACGAAGGTTGCCTTATCAACCACGACGGGAACGGCGTTTTCTTCACCTCGCTTAAGGACGACGAACGCAAGGGTGACACCAATGGTGATGGCAATGAAACCATACCGGAAGTTGCCGACTGGACTGGAATATACATTAACGGCTGGAAATCTGTCGGATATGCAACATGGCCAAACATATTTTACAACGACCCGCACCCACCCGTAAAATAACATGAATGCTTCGGAACACGTTGCCGAAATCGTAAAAGCCTTGCCGAAAGCACCGGGAGTTTACAGGTACTTCGACAAGGACGGAACCATAATATATGTAGGCAAGGCCAAAAGTCTGAAAAATAGGGTCAGCTCCTATTTCCTGTCGAACAGCCTCAACCGCAAGACGCAAATCCTTGTCAGCCAGATATGCGACATTGAATACACTGTGGTTGACAGCGAAAGCGAAGCATTGTTGCTTGAAAATGTCCTGATAAAGCAGTTGCAACCAAAATACAACATACTGCTCAAGGACGACAAGACCTATCCTTGGGTGTGCATTACCAACGAACCCTTCCCTCGCCTGCTCTACACACGACAAAAAAACGACAACGGCGAGTATTTCGGTCCTTTCGCTTCTGCTTACACCATCAAGACCTTACTTGCTCTGATACAGCAACTTTACCCTATCCGCACCTGCAAGCACAACATCACCGAACAAGGTATAAAGGAGGGAAAGTTCGACATCTGCCTCGACTACCACATCGGCAACTGCCTCGGTCCGTGCATCGGCAAAATTGACAAGGAGAACTACATGGCTATGTTCGCCGACATCCGCAAAATCCTGCGTGGCGACCTTCAGCAAGTGCAAGGTTTCCTCAAGGAAAAAATGTTGAAACACGCCGCCAACCTCGAATTCGAGGAAGCCTCAAAGCTAAAGCACAAACTCGACCTGCTCGAAAACTACCGAAGCAAGTCAACCGTTGTCGACACAAACATATCCAACGTTGAGGCTTTCGGCTTTGCTAAGGACATAAACTCCTACTACATAAGTTACTTACGCATACAAAACGGAGCAATCATAGCGTCGCACTCGGTGGAAATCCGCAAGCGCATCGAGGAAACCGACGAGGACATACTTGCCTACGCCATTGTTGACATCCGCGAAGAACTGAAAAGCAACGTCAAGACAATAATACTACCGTTCCAGATTGACTTCCCGATTGAAAACGTAAAGTTCGAGTACCCGCAGAAAGGCGACAAGGGAAAAATCCTTGAACTGGCAAACCGCAACGCAAAGTTCTATATGCTCGAAAAGCACAAGCAGGTGGAAGGCAAAGACCCTGAAAAGAACACTCTGCGCAAACTGGAAACCTTGAAAGCCGACCTTATGATGGACGAACTGCCAGTGCATATCGAGTGCTTTGACAACTCCAACATACAGGGAACCAATCCTGTAGCATCGTGCGTTGTGTTCAAGAACGCCAAGCCGTCGAAAAAAGACTACCGACATTTCAACATAAAGACGGTAGTTGGTGCCAACGACTTCGCCTCGATGGAAGAAATCATCTTCCGCCGCTACCGCCGTCTGCTCGACGAGGGCGAACCCCTA
>CACWOG010000319.1 GCA_902762455.1 uncultured Bacteroidia bacterium
CAATTAAACAAACAAAGAAAAAAGATGGGTATCTTATGATTAACTTAAGAGAACGACATTACTTTGCACACAGATTTATTTGGGAGTGTTTTTATGGTATTATAGATAAAAAAATGTGTATTGACCATATTAGCACTGATAGAACCGATAATAGACTTGAAAATTTAAAAATTTGTACATATACTCAAAACATGGAAAATGATTTAACAAGAAAACATTTACGCGAAGCCATATGGAGAAAACGCGGAAAAAAAGTTTTAAAACTTGATAAGCACACGGGAGAAATTCTCGGCTGGTATCCTTGTATTAAAGAGGCCACAAGAGCAAATAACATTTCTTGTGCAAATTATATTAGATGGTGTTGTGAGGGGCGAGAAGGTTATTATACGGCTGGCGGATTTAAATGGAAATACACCGATGATTGTTATACTTGTAAATGGGGCAAATGGTGGGTTACCGAGTGTGAAACTGATTATGAACCAGAGAACTTAAAACCAGAACCAAGTGAAAATTATGCAAAATATAATAATACGGTTCTCTGGCAATGTCCTGGTTCAAGCGCAAAGGCAAGTAATTTCATAATTATTCCAGCTGATTGTATGGAAGATGTTGTCTGCCGCCTGAAAGAACTGTTTGATAAGGAAACCGACAAAAAGGTCAAGAACGCAAAAAAACTTACAGACAAATAATGCAACGTAAACGTACCGACATAGACCTGATGGCACCAGTTGGCTCATACGAGTCGCTGATGGCTGCAATACAGGCAGGAAGCAATTCCATATACTTTGGCATTGAACAACTTAACATGCGTGCCCGCTCGTCGAACAACTTCACTTTCGACGACCTGCGCAACATAGTCTCGATTTGCGAGGAGCATAACGTAAAGACCTACCTCACCGTCAATACCATCATATACGACGAGGAAATGGAAAAGATGCACAAGGTTGTGGATGCTGCGGCAGAAAATCACGTGACCGCCATTATTGCCTCCGACATTTCCGTAATGCAGTATGCCCGAAGCAAAGGCGTTGAGGTTCATGCTTCTACGCAGTTGAACATTTCAAACATAGAGGCGGTTGCATTTTTTGCACAGTTCTGCGACGTGATGGTAACAGCACGCGAACTTTCGCTCGAACAAGTGAAGTACATTACCGAGCAAATACGCCGGCGCGACATCCGCGGTCCTAAAGGCGAACTTGTTAAGATTGAAATCTTCTGCCACGGTGCCTTGTGTATGGCGGTTTCGGGCAAATGTTACCTCAGCCTTCACGAATACAATCATTCGGCAAACCGCGGTGCCTGTCTGCAGGCTTGCCGCAGGGCTTATCGCGTGACCGACATCGAAAGCGGAGACGAACTCGAAATCGACAACAAGTACATTATGTCGCCCAAGGACTTGTGTACCATTGGTTTCATAAACAAAATCATTGACGCAGGCGTAAGCGTACTGAAAATTGAAGGCCGCGCCCGCTCGTGCGAATACGTGAAGACCGTTGTCGAATGCTACGACGAAGCGCTAAATTCCTGTTTTGATGGAACATACAACCGAGAAAAGATTAATGGATGGAAAAAACGCTTAGAAACAGTCTTCAACCGCGGATTCTGGGACGGCTACTATATGGGGCAACGACTTGGCGAGTGGTCGGAAGTTTATGGTTCCCGTGCAACCAAGACTAAAGTTTATCTCGGCAAGGTGCTCAATTTCTTCTCGAAAATCAATGTTGCAGAAATCAAACTCGAAACTGCCGAGGAACTTTCTGTTGGCGATGAAATACTGATAACTGGCACAACTACAGGTGCATTGCAACAAAAAGTAGATGAAATCCGCGAAGACCTGAAGCCTGTTCCGAAGGTTGTGCAAGGTTCGCTGTTCTCGATAAAAACGAGCGATGTCGTACGCCGTGGCGATAAATTGTACAAAATCGTTGATACCCAATTTGCTAATTTCGAGTGATGGAAATCTGCATCCACGACCTCTGGAACGAATACGAACTCATCGACTGCGGTAACGGTCGCAAACTCGAGCGTTTCGGTGAAATTACACTTATCCGTCCCGAAATAACAGCAACAGGCAAACCTCATCTTTCCAATGCAGAATGGAAGGAAATGGCAAATGCCGAATTTGTGGAAACATCAAAAAATTCGGGCAAATGGAATATTTTCAAACAAATTCCAGAAACTTGGAAATTAAGGTTCGAGTCCCAGGCGGGCTACAACATTTGCGCAGAACTTTCCCTCACCACATCCAAACACATCGGCATTTTTCCCGAACAAGTCATCAACTGGCAGTTCATCGAACGCGAACACAAGAATTTTGGGAATGAGAGTTTCCTTAACCTATTCGGTTACACAGGATTATCCACAGTCTTTGCATCAAATTTCTTCGACAAAGCAACGCACATCGATTCAATAAAAAAGGTTGTTGAATGGA
>CACWOG010000320.1 GCA_902762455.1 uncultured Bacteroidia bacterium
GTTGAACTGTGTCGGGTTGACAAAGATGCTGCAGACGGCAATGTCGTTTTCCTTCTGTGCCAGCCGCATAAGCGTCAGGTGCCCTTCGTGAAGCGCCCCCATTGTAGGTACAAACCCGATGGTTTTCCCCTCCTTTTTGAAGGCGGCCACCGCCTGCTGCATGGCGTCCCTTGTGCGAATTATCTCCATGTGTTGTTCCGTTTTGGCCCATTTTGCAGCGGCAACGCCCTTTTGATGGCGCACCCGCTGCGGTTAATTAATATAAAATTTTGTGTATGAATAATATATCTGTAATTTATAATTATTCGGACACAATTTGCAAAGGTGAAAAAAAATTCAATATGATTTGCAGATTTCCTATTGATTTTTCATGTACATTTTTTTCAACTTATTTCATGGTCGCACAATTTTCCGCGCAAGACCGCGTTATGAGTGCGAATTTTTTAAAGTGGAAAAAAATGAAAACTTCCATTCGCTTCTATAACGACCGCAAATCGGTGCCTTCGACATCGGTGGTTTCGACAAGCTCAACCACCGATGCTCCGGTGCCTGAGCCTGTCGAATCGGTGCCTGAGCTTGTCGAAGGCACCGTTACTATGTTTTCAACTTTTTTCACGCTCGCACAATTTTCCGTGCAAGACCGCGTTATTGTGGTGTATTAACTTTTTGAAGTGGATTCATTTATGACAATAGATGATATAAAGAAAATAATCGCAAACGATGAGAGCCGTGTGCTGGAGTTGAAGAAGAGCACTGGCGAGCTGGTAAAAGGCATGCAGACGCTATGCGCTTTCCTGAATGCCGATGGTGGCTGGCTGTTTTTCGGCATCACGCCCAAGTTGGAGATTTTGGGGCAGAATGTTAGTGACAGCACTCAACGCGAGATTGCTCACGAAATCACAAAGATAGAACCTGCCATAAAGTTACCACTGGAGATAGTTGAGGTTCCGGAACGGCCTGGCAACTTTGTAATCGGTCTTCATGTGGAAGCGGCCAAATTCGGCGATGCGCCCTATACCTACGACGGCCGTGCCTATTACAAGGTAGAGAGTACCACTGTGCAGATGCCTCGCGCTATGTTTGAGGAACGCTTGCGGCGCAGCAATCCGGCCCGTTTTGCATGGGAAAGCCAAACGCCGGATTTCCTTTATCTGGAAGATTTGGATGAAAGACAGATACGGAATACGGTGCGGTATGGCATCAATAAGGGACGAATGCCGGCATCCTCCGCCTCGGAAGACACGATGACCTTGCTCGACAAATTTGCGATGGTTGAGAACGGAAAGATTAAGAATGCCGCTGCGGCACTATTCACCAAACGGCCGCAGGATTATCCCCAGTTTCTGCTCCGGATGGCGCGTTTTCGTGGCACAGAAAAGCGTGATTTTATCGACAATATGCGCGTCAACGGCAATTTCTTCGAACTGCTCGATGCGGGTTTGGCGTTTCTGTTCAAGCATCTGAACCAAAGTGGTGTCGTAAGGGGGCTTCGCCGTGAAGAACAGTTGGAGATACCCTTTGAGGCGTTGCGCGAAGCACTGACCAATGCCTTGTGTCACCGTCAATTAGATTCGCCCAGCGGAAGTGTCGGAATCGCAGTGTTCGACGACCGTGTGGAGATAGAGAACGCGGGGCATCTACCCAACGAACTTACGGTTGAAACCATAAAACTTCCGCATCGTTCTTATCCACGAAACCCCATCATCGCAAACGCCCTGTATATGACGGCGTATTTGGAAAGCTGGGGCACTGGAGTGAGCCGAATGGTGGAAGCCTGCAAAGCGGCAGGTGTACCTGAGCCCAAGTACGGCACCGACGGACTGTTTGTTTGGATTACCTTCAAGAGACCTAACGTAGACACTAACTTAGACACTAACTTAAACACTTACTTAAACACTTACTCTGATAGTAGCTCTGATAGTAGCTCTGACAGTAACCCTGATACCTACTCTGATACCTACTCTGATACTTACTCTGATACTTACTCTGATACCTACTCTGATAGTAATTTAGAAACCAATCCTTCTGATAGTGAGATTCACTTATCAGAAAGGCATAAAGCAATATTGGCATATTGCATTATGCCAAGAAGCAGTAGAGAAATATTGGAATATATAAATGTATCATATCAGAATAAAAACATTGTAAGGTTCATCAACTTCCTTGTTGATAGAGGTCTTCTTGAGCGAACACAGCCTGATTCCAAAAATGCACCTAACCAAAAGTATGTAATAAAAAGGAAATGAAATGTATTAACTTTTTAAAGTGGATTTGTCATGAAATATTTGTTTTTAGCCTTTATTTTTTTTGTTGGCACTCAAAAAGAATCAGGAATGCTTAGAAAAAAATTAATTATTATAAATTATGGAGATGAAAAAATAGCTGAAGAAAAAGAAAATCAAGGATTGAATAAAATAAAAGAAACT
>CACWOG010000321.1 GCA_902762455.1 uncultured Bacteroidia bacterium
ACCGAGCCGGTAGCCAACATTGCGAAACCAGTCTGACGAGCGCTCATTACATCGGCATGGTCGCCGAAGATTGACAAAGCCTGAGCTGCCAAAGCACGAGCCGAAACATGGAAAACACCTGGCAACAATTCGCCAGCAATCTTGTACATGTTCGGAATCATAAGCAACAAGCCCTGCGATGCGGTATAGGTAGTTGTGAGGGCACCAGCCTGCAACGAACCGTGAACAGCACCGGCAGCACCAGCTTCCGACTGCATTTCTACTACTTTAACTGTTTCACCGAAGATGTTCTTTCTGCCGCCTGCGCTCCATTCGTCGATGTATTCAGCCATCGGTGACGACGGAGTGATAGGATAGATAGCGGCAACTTCGCTAAACATGTAGGCAACATGAGCTGCTGCGCAGTTACCATCACATGTCATGAATTTTTTTTCTGCCATAAACGTCTGTTATTTAAGAAATTATAAAAATTTGTTACTAATAATGTTAATTCGCAAATATACCTTTTTTATTGGGAACCGAAGATAATTTTATGGAATTTTTTGAACAAAAATGAAAGAAATTTAAATCTTTGTGTTTAGGAATTATTTTACAAACTAATATTTCAAATGGGGGCATTTCTTGTCCAAATATGAAAAGACCCAATGCGCGTTGCCTTGTCATTAAACCTTTTTCGTCGCGATAATCATAAAAAATCATTAAAAACATAATTCTGCTGTGTCGGAAACAAAAATAACTTTAACTTTGCACAGATTTATTATAACGAAAACAAGATGGAAGATTTTAATAATGAAGAAAAGAAACTGCCTAGCGTAGAAGAGCAGATTGCCCAGATAGAGAGGGAAATGCACGGAGAACAAACAGAAGTAGAACCACAGCAACCAGTTGCAGAGCCGGAGCCGACCAACGAATCGTGCGAAGCCGAACCAAAGAAATGCAAGTGCGGAAACAGCATAAGCATCTGTGCGCTGATTCTAAGCTTGGCGGCTATTGTACTGCTCGTACTTATGCTTACAGGCGTGCTTGGCGGCAAAAAGGCAGAGCCGGAGCAACAACCAGAACAAACAATCTTCGACAAGCCGGCAGGCGAAGAACCGTCGGATATTGCTTACATCGACCTCGATACGCTTCTGCTTACCTACAACTATGCTATTAAGTTGCAGGAAGACCTCGCTATGGAACAGAAGAAGGCCGAAGGTACTATCCAGTCGCGCATGAAGAAGTTCGAGAGCATGTACAATGCCTATATGGAAAAGGCTCGTACCGGAATGTTCCTGAGCGCAGCCAGCCAGCAGGCACAACAGAGCGAACTCGAAAAGGAACAGGCTGCCATCGAAAGCTTGCAGGCAACCTTGTCGAACCAGCTTCTCGAAAAGCAAAGCGCTATGAATCAGGAAATCTACGATACCGTAATCAACTTTGTAAACCAGTATGCCGACGGTCGTTTCAAGATTGTTCTTGGCAATATGGGCGGTGTGACTGTTGTTTATTCGCAGCAGGGAATGAACATTACCAACGATGTGGTTGCTAAGCTCAACCAGCGTTACGGCGGCATCCTCGAAAACGACACAAAAGCCGAATAACAGATGAACTTTGCAGAGTCTTACTACAAAAGGTACTCTGTAGCACCAAAGATATTCAATGGTAATCCCCGCAGCGATACGGGGATTATTGTTGTTATACCTTGCTACGACGACGAGTTCATTTTCACGACTCTGCGCTCGCTCGATTCGGCCGATAGACCGCCTTGTTCGGTGGAGGTGATTGTGGTTGTAAATTCCGCCGAGGACACAGATGTGGCTGTCGTTGAGACGAATAGGCGCATTTATGCCTCACTCTGCGAAAAGAAGGACTCGTATCGCAATTTTGCTTTGCTGCCTTATATAATAGAAGGTGTGCCGCATAAGATTGCAGGAGTTGGCAATGCCCGCAAAGTCGGAATGGACGAGGCGGTGTGGCGGTTTGCTACGATTGAAAATCCACGTGGCGTTATTGTGTCGCTCGATGCCGACTGTTTGGTTGCGGAGGATTATTTCACCGAAATATATTCTAGGTTCTATTGCGCCAAAGACCATCCCAATGCCTGTACCTTGCAGTTTCAGCACAATTTCGACGAAAAGTTGTATTCCGAGCAGGAGATAGTTGCTTGTCGCAGGTACGAGATGTATTTGCGCTATTTTCGTCTGGCACAGAAGGTTGCAGGTATTCCACAATGCCTTCATACAATTGGTTCGTGTCTGGCGGTTACGGCGGAAACATACGCACGGATGGGAGGGATGGCGCGTCGTCAGGCTGGCGAGGACTTTTATTTCTTGCAGAAACTGGCTTTGCAGTCGAAGGTCGCATCGGTTGACAAGCCGATAGTTTTTCCTGCACCGTCGGTGTCGGAGCGTGTGCCTTTCGGGACTGGCCGTTC
>CACWOG010000322.1:0-1931 GCA_902762455.1 uncultured Bacteroidia bacterium
TTTAGGATTGTAAATCCTTATATTCCAGACGAACATGTAAGCAGCGAGCTGAATGTCGCAAATCCAGACGAACAAAGTTGCATCCTACCAAATATTATTGTGCCTCTGATAATAATCCTTTTGGTATTGATCCCTATCTTTTTCATATTGTCTATACTCCCTATCCTTCTCTTCTTCCTTTCGTTTTTGTTCTTCTCTTGCATCATGCATGTAATCCTTGCTCTCATAGTCGTCATAATCATAATATGAGTCCGTGCTATACGAACTGCCAAAGCAACCTATGGCCAAAAATGCGAACAGGGCGATTATAACTACCTGTGCAATAATAAACAATTTGGTTTTCTTATCCATAATAAAACAAAAATTATAAGTGTTATACAATAAAATACAATGTCATACCAGTCGAAAGTGCCGGGGAGAAGCCGTGCAAGCTGCAAAAGTTCAAGAACGAACGGCATAAGTACCATTGTCGCGAACAGGATTTTGCTAACCAGCACTTCCTTGACATAAAAGGTAGAAGCCAATATGAGCAAGGCGGCATACCATAAGACATCCGACAGGCAATACATCAGGAAATAATGCAAGAAGCCTCCGCCGTCATCGGTTTCGCACTTAATTGAAACAAGCAAATCTCTGATACCTATCCACTTGAATAATATTATGTCTGGTCGGAGAAACAGATACACAAGGCTGCCTGCAACAATGAGCAGGCTTGCCGTCAAGATATTGTTTCTTATTTGTGTATCAGATGTTTGCATAAAAATTTATTCCACTTTTTTTTAAGACATGTAATTTACAAATGTAGTTGTACTTAGGTACTCAATCATGCCATACCGTAAAAATAGATTTGCATTGCGTAAAAAACTGTCCAGTAGTTGCTTCATGTTGTCCTATTTATTTCCCATTATAAGTAGTATTACCATACTCGTCAACAAAATACTGTATTTCCTTTTCGGGATCGTCCAGCGATTTTATTACGAACTTGTAGATTCCCTCGCCGATATTTACAATCCATTCGAAGGGCGCCTTGACGATTATGTTGCCCTTGTTGTCGATAAACGCCACGCCACCATCGTTGAGTTTTGCTTCAAAGTGCTCGTTATCAACATAATAAAGGTATTCGTATCGGAATGCCAGCAGGCGGTTCTCCCTTATGTCCAGCAGAGCAGTTTTTCCATCTATGTGTACAGGGAATATTTCCATACCGTAGTAATCATCAAGGGGATAGAAAGCACTTTCATAGGAACCAATCAATGTGCCTTTGCTGTCATATATCATAAGCATGAAGTCGTCCATCATCACGATGCGGCCAGGGATAGTTTCGTCAAACAGTTCGTGATTTTCGTTGAACGGTATGATGGTGCGGCCTTGCGTGTCAACAGCGCCGTAACCATCGCCCCTGAACCCCCAAATAAGGCCAGATTCGCTCTGATAGAACGGAACCGTGTCATCGATATACTTGCCGATGTCCTTGTAGTACCTTTTGCCGCTTTCATCTACCAAATACCAGTGACCCTTATTCTGCACAGAGATGAGTTTGCCGCGCATCATTATATCATCGTATTTGCCCTTGAGTGCTTTGCGCTTGTTCATGTCGTAGAAACTCCATGCTCCACCTTTCTTGATTGCCATTATGCCATCGGAAATTTTATGCCAGTAGTCGTCAGGTTGCATAAGCGTGTCGCCATCAAGGTTCATAATCGCATAGTGGCTATCGTATGTGTCATAGTCGTAAGTGGTAGCAAGCAGCAGCGACAACTTTGTATCGAAATATACAGGCCCGTTGAATTTCAGTGGTACGACAACGCGACCAGTGGTGTCGATGATACCATATTTGTCGTTACGGGAAACGAGAAGCATTCCGTTCATGAAAGTCGGTGCATCCTCGTTGCCGAGCGATTCAAAGTCGTATCCTTCATCAGGAATTACAA
>CACWOG010000322.1:1967-4374 GCA_902762455.1 uncultured Bacteroidia bacterium
GTTTTGTAAATATAATCATATTGTAAGGGCAGTATTATGCGACCGTCGAGACCTACTATGCCGTACTTATCGTCCTTTTCGACTACTACGGCATCGGGACCAGCTAAGCGGTCTATGTCGTATTGTGTGCTGAGCCGCTGCAGGGCTTCTATTGTTTTTTTGCTCCGTTGTTCGTCGGCCGTCTGCTGCGAAACTGCCAAAAGTGGCAGGAACAAAAATAAAAATGATAATAATCTGTTCATATTTCAGTTTCTTGCAAAAGCATTCGGATTTATTTTCTTTATTTTTTTCACGGTCTTGCTGTCAAGTTTGTTGCAATCGGTAAACGCTCCTTTCCCGATGATTTTAACAGAACTAGGAATTTCAACAGACAGATTGACGCAACCGACAAAGGCCCAATCCTCGATTATAGTTACTGAACTTGGAATAATTATCGAGGTTACGTCTGGACCAGCAAATGCAAAAGCAAAGGCACTGATGCCCTTAATAGAACCGGGGATAACTGTATTCTTGCAGCCGGTAACAATATAGTTATACGATGTTTCGACTATTGCATTGCAGTTATTTCGCGAATCGTATATTGGATTGTCCAGATCAACCGTTATTGAGTTAAGTCCTGAGCATCCCATAAAGGCGGTTGTTCCTATCTCCGTCACCGACTTGGGGATTGCAATCGATGCCAAGTTTGTGCAGCCCAAGAATGCACTCCCGGCGATGTACTCCACAGAATTTGGGATGGTTATTGAAGTTAGGTTGCTACAACCGCAGAAGGCGGCATTGCCTATGCTTGTTACCGAGCTGGGAATATTCACAGATGTCAAGTTTTGACAATTAAAAAAAGTGCCAGCACCAATATGCGTAATCGAATTTGGTAAGGTTATCGAAGTCAAATTGTGGCAACCGTAGAAAGCACTGTCGCCAATGCTTGTAACCGAATTGGGTATGGTAACTGATGTCAAGTTTTCACATTCATCAAAGGCGTATCTGCCGATGCTCGTTACCGATGCGGGGATGGTGATAGATGTGATATCGCTGCATCCCAAAAATGACAAATCTGCGATGCCCGTAACTGTGAATGTATTGCCTGCTGTTACTTTTTCTGGAATTATTAGCGCCGACATGTCGGAGCATTTGTTGTAGGTAACTTCTTGTGTGTAATATTCTGGGTTGTCGGGGTCGGAGTCGGGGTCAACAACCATTTCTTCTCTGCTTTGTACATTGGGTATAATTTCAACCGTGTTCTTGTCAAGCACTGCATATTTTATTCCGTCCTTTACGAATCGCAGTTTCGCATCATATATTTGGATGGCGCTTTTTAATGTGATGCTTGTCAAACTGTCGCACTCTGAAAATGCTTTTTCGCCGATGTATGTTACCGAATGTGGTATGTTTACCGATTTCAATTCGTAGCAATACGAAAAAGCCATATCACCAATGTGTACCACAGAACTTGGGATGACCAAGGATGTCAAGCCGCTGCAACCGATGAATGCTCCAGTGCCGATGCTCGTTACAGAATTGGGTATATTTATCGATGTCAAGCCTCTGCAAAGCGAAAATGCGAAATCGCCTATGCCAGTCACCGAAAACGCCGTATTATCATAAGTAACCCGTTCGGGGATGACAAGATTTCCCTCTGGTGGCGCAGAATAAAAGACTAATTCTTCGTTATCTTGCATCTCACTTGTTACCTCGACTGTAAACACTCCGTCCCAATCCGAAGTAATGTTGTAGTAAAGTGTCTGTCCGCTTTCACATTTTGCGGAAAAATCGTATGCCCACGCTTTTGGCGCAAAACAAATCAGCAGCAACATGGCTGCGATAAATACATTTTTTATCATGTCGTATATATTTTGTTGTTCAATCTACAAAGGTAAGCAAAACAGCATCCCTTACTCTTTCACTCGGTAAAACCATTCTTGCATTGCGTAAAAAATCAACTTGCATTGCGTAAAAAACATTATCAACCAATCGATTACCAGAGAATACAAACTATAGTTTACCGACGACAATAAGCAATTGTTTCATGACTTTGTTATCAAACATTTTGTATTTTTGCGAACATGAATTCAGCCGATTTTTACCCGTTATTACTTTGCTTGTCATCCGGATTTACGATGTGCCTGCTCATCGTGTGCAGCATTTTTCTTTTCAGATGCCATAGTAAACACCAGTTCCAACGGGCATTCGCGTGGGCGATGCTGATGCTGTCGTTTGGCTTCTTCAACAACTTTGTAGTGCTTGCCTTCTGCAACGAGGATACTGCCGTATTTATCAACATGTTGCTAATCCTATACGACTATGTGGTGGTTGGAGGTTATATGATTTTTGTCGTGACATTGGTTTCCCCTGGTCGGTTCAGCGCGTTGCGGGTGGTGTTCTGCATGAAGGGCTGCATGCAGATGAT
>CACWOG010000323.1 GCA_902762455.1 uncultured Bacteroidia bacterium
CACCGAAAAGACGATGACCGACAAGCAAATCGACAAGATTATGCAGAAGCTGATAATGTTCTACGAGAAGGAACTTGGCGCAAAAGTAAGGTAAAAAAGTCGTCTTTTCCTTTGCTACGCTTGATGTTTGGACGGTTTTGCCTTGGGATATCAAGTGCGAATGCGTGTTAATAAGCGTTTTAAACTATTGGGAAACAATGTTTTGCGACTTTGCGTCCTTGTGAAAAAAAACTAAGCGAAAAATGCTTTGGATTTTAGTAAAAAGATATATTTTTGCAAGCGATTGATAAGTAGTCAATTCATTTCTGAAGATTAAAAATCACAAGGGAAATATCTGAAAGACCGCTCGTATGGTTTGCAAATTGGCACTTATTTAATTGATATAATGTCCCTGAGGGGAAAAACAAAATTGCGATTAATTTTATAACATCTAATTATAGAATGAAAACTTATTCAGAGTTGAATGACATGTTGTTGCCCGAGTTGCGAGAATATGCAAAGGGCTTGGGTATCAAAAGAGTAGAAGCTTTTAGAAAACAAGATTTGATAAGAAGGATACAGGATACGGAAGACCCAGATTTCGGTGTTGATGATGACGACGATGATGATGACTTGCTAGTTGGCGTTACCGATATTATGGCTCCGCTGAAGGGAAATAGCCGTCGTGGTCGTCCGAGAAAAGTTGACCAGGTGATGTCTGAGCCAAAGGTGGAAACAGAAGATGACGACGATGAGGTGTCGGACGAAACAGATATAATGGAATCGGTTGACAAGGACAGACCTACACAGCGCAAACGCCATCGCAGGGCAAGAATACAGGCTCCAATAATGACAACCCATCTTGATGAGACCGGTGCTGCAGCAAAGTTGGTATTCAACAATCAGGAAAACCAGCGACCAGTGGTAAATGCCAGACCGGTGATGGGCGAACCGACCACTGTAAACGTTGAAAAAGAACAAGTTGCAGTTCCTCAGCAGACTGTGCAGAACAATAATGCCACACGTTTTGAAAATAACGATAATAACAGGCAGCAGCAGAATTTCAGGAAACCGCAAATGCGTCCCGAACAGCAGAAGTCTGGCGAATTGCCTTTCGCTCCGAAATCGGCTTCGACAATCGACGACAATGCTCCGCTTGTCAACTACGATTTTTCCAATGTAGTGACGGTTTCCGGCGTATTGGAGATTATGCCCGAGAACTACGGATTCCTGCGTTCTTCGGACTATTACTACCTGAATTCGCCCGACGATGTGTACGTTTCTCAGTCGCAGATAAAGCTTTTCGGTCTTAAGACCGGCGATACCATTGAAGGTGCTGTCCGTCCGCCGAAGGAAGGTGAGAAGTATTTCCCGCTGACAAAGGTTATAAAAATCAACGGACTCGACCCGATGCTTGTTCGCGACAGGATTCCTTTCGACCATCTTACGCCTTTGTTCCCGACCGAAAAGTTCAACATCACAGGCAAGGGACATGCAAACCTTTCGACACGAGTTGTTGATTTGTTTACACCAATCGGAAAAGGCCAGCGCGGTTTGATAGTTGCACAGCCAAAGACGGGTAAAACTGTGTTGCTCAAGGAAATAGCAAATGCAATTGCAGCCAACCATCCCGAAGTTTACCTTATAATATTGCTTATTGACGAACGTCCCGAGGAAGTTACCGATATGGCACGCGACGTAAACGCCGAGGTTGTTGCCTCAACATTCGACGAACCGGCCGACCACCACGTAAAGGTTGCCAGCATTGTGCTCGAAAAGGCAAAGCGTATGGTAGAATGCGGTCACGATGTGGTCATTCTGCTTGACTCCATAACTCGTCTTGCCCGTGCATACAACACAGTTGCACCTGCATCGGGCAGAGTATTGTCGGGTGGTGTGGATTCAAACGCACTGCACAAGCCGAAACGTTTCTTCGGTGCAGCACGTAACATCGAAAACGGCGGTTCGCTCACGATTCTTGCAACGGCACTTACCGAAACAGGCTCCAAGATGGACGATGTGATTTTCGAGGAATTCAAGGGTACAGGTAATATGGAACTCCAGCTCGACCGCAAACTCTCGAACCGCAGAATTTACCCTGCAGTGGATGTTACCGCTTCGAGTACACGTCGCGAAGATTTGCTTGTAAATCCGGATTTGGTAAACAGACTTTGGGTAATGCGCGAGTTCCTTGCCGACATGAATTCGGTGGAAGCAATGGAATTTATCCGCACCCGTCTGCCGCAGACACAATCGAACGAAGAGTTCCTGCTCACAATGGACAAGGGACTGTAGCGATTATTAAAAATATTTTCAAAAAGTGCAGGTCGTAAAATTGCGGCTTGCATTTTTTTTATATTGTATGTTTGAGAAAAAACAAGTATCTTTGTTGTTTGATTTGAAAATATTCTATGAATAC
>CACWOG010000324.1 GCA_902762455.1 uncultured Bacteroidia bacterium
CGCGTTCGCGCGCGAGGTCGGCGCGGTGGCAGGGAAGGTGATGCGCTTCGAGACCGCGGCCGGGTTCGTCGACGCCGAGATCCTCGACCAGGACCTCGTGAGGATCGCGATGCCCGATCCGAAGGACCTCGACGGAGACTTCGTCGTCGCAGGCGTTCCGCACAAGATAGTCCCTGTAGCGCGAATAAAAAGTAATTGACTTAGAAAACAAATACTTGCGATGATATGCAAGCCCTAAGTAGTAATCGGCCTCATATAAGTTATTGTCATAAGCAAGCGTAAGATATTTAATAGCCTTGTCATACTCGTTACGAAGCATAACCATCGATGCACCACAATAATAACTAAATACAGGATCTGATGCATACCAGCTATGCAACTGCGAAAATCCCATATAGGCATTTGTGTAGTCGCCAACCTCAAAGTAGCCGACACTAGCATTGAACAGCGACATTTCCGTCTTGGAATACTTCTTTGAATCGACAAGTTTAGCATACTGTGCCGACAAATTCCCGACACAGAACGAAAGCAGAAACGCCAAGACAAGAACTATTTTTACTAACTCTTTCAACAAGTTACAATTTCGCCATAATAGCATTTAATAAACCGCAAAACTACTGAATAAAATTTAATTATCAACAAGTTTTCAACAATTATGTTTGTATAAAGATTCATGATATAAAGTTTAATCTTTGAATTTGGAATCATTGAATCTTAAATCATTGTATTATCTTTGCACCCGATGAACAAACTTTCTGTCATAGTGCCCTGCTACAACGAGGAAGCCGTACTGGAGAAAAGCCCGGCAATTATACGCGACAAGTTAAAATCGCTCGCCGATTCAGGAAAAATCTCCAGCGACAGTTTCATTCTCCTCATCGACGACGGCAGTACCGACCACACATGGGACATCATATCACAACTTTGTCACACCGACAAAACTTTCTGCGGACTGAAACTTTCGTGCAACAACGGTCACCAGAATGCTCTGCTCGCAGGTTTGCAGTTCGTATCGGACAAATGCGATGCATGCATTAGCATTGATGCCGACCTGCAGGACGACATCAACGCCATCGACAACATGGTTGACAAGTTCGACGAGGGATATGAAATAGTTTTTGGCGTACGCAACTCGCGCAAAACCGACAACTTCTTGAAGCGTTGGTCGGCAAGTTTCTTCTACAGGTTCATGTCACTGCTCGGCACAAAGACCATCCCCAACCATGCCGATTACCGTCTGATGTCGAAAAAAGCAATATGCGCCCTGCTTAACTACAAGGAGAAAAACATTTTCCTTCGCGGAATAATACCATCAATGGGTTTCAAGAACTGTTGCATCCAGTACGACAGACAGAAACGCATTGCAGGAAAATCAAAATTCTCTCTCGGCAAAATGACGAATCTAGCACTTTTCGGCATAACATCATTCAGCACCAGACCATTGCGGCTGATTTTCCTCGTTGGTGTATTAAGCTTTTTCATAAGCATCGCCTCATTCATTTATGTATTATGGTCGTATCTTGGTGGCGAAAGCGTCAAGGGATGGACTTCGCTTATTGCCTCAATCTGGTTTCTCGGCTCAATAATAATAATGTCGATAGGAATCATCGGCGAATACATAGGCCGTATCTACAGCGAGGTGAAAAACCGTCCTCCATACAATGTGGAGATGGTGATATATGAGGAAGAAGAAGCAGATTGATGCTGTTTCAAGTTGTTTGAACAACATAAACTTAGAAACTTTCAAACACAGAAAAGCCGTAGGCATTGAAATGAGAAACATTCAAGCGGACTTTTGTCCCTCAAACTTTCAAACAGCATAGGAATAGAATTACTACTATGGCAATGAACCAAATACTGCAAATTCAGAAAAGTTGGAATCTTATACATAAAATTACAAAACACAAAATAAAATTTTTGTTTTCGTAATTAATTTATATCTTTGCGAAGAGAACTTATAAGGCGAATTCATGAGAATAATAACCAAAACGACAATAAACGCATATATAGAAAAGAATCCCCAATCGAAAACGGCATTACTAGAATGGGTAAAAAAGACAGAAAATGCAGAATGGCACAGTTTATCTGATATGCGAAATACATTTAATTCAGTTGACTATGTAGGCAATCAGCACTATGTGTTCAACATAAAAGGGAATGATTACAGATTAGTCGTTGTCGCTCAATTCACGCCACAACATATTTATATTCGATTTATAGGGACTCACGCTGAATACGATAGAATAACGGACATAAAAAACATATAATCATGAGAGAAATTAGAGATGAGAAAGAATATAAGGCAATGTTGGCTCGCATAGAGGAACTTCTTCCTAAAA
>CACWOG010000325.1 GCA_902762455.1 uncultured Bacteroidia bacterium
AAAGCATTTCCGACTTCTCCTACGCAATCAGTATGTTTGTAGCAATTACTTTCGCCGTACCATCAATAATAATGTACCAGTTTGGCAACTGCACGATATTCGCCCCCATTTACTCGCTGCTGCTTGTCTATGCAATAACGAGCAAATACATTGTCATTCCAAAATTCAGAATAAAAACCGTCAAGGAAAAGCACAAACTGCCAGTTCTTATATTGTTGTCAATCATAATGTTAATTCCATTTGTGCTGACATATAAATTCAACATAAACGCAAAGTCGTTCACCTTTGGCTCGGAACTTTACGAAGCCCGTGCGGCGGCAAAATCGGCAGGAAACATTTTCACCTCCTATCTTATGGGACCGCTCACGAAAGTCGTCCTCCCTATCGCCATAATCCTGGGCATAAAGGAAAAGAAGCTGTGGATGACAGCAATAGGCATACTTCTGATGCTTTACATATTTGCTGTAAATCCGCACAAGGCATTGTTCTTGTCAATTTTCCTGATTGTCGCCTTCTACTTTTTCGACAACTACAGGTCAAAAGCAGGCCTTATATTGTCGGGCATACTGATTCTGATTTTCACATCATTAATTGTAAGCGCAACCACAGGCAACATCCTCGCAGAATCAATCTTTGTGAGGCGAATGTTTTTCCTGCCGGTACAAATTTGCAACTACTGCTTCGACTTTTACGACGGCAATCCAATATACCTGTCTCACAGTGTTTTAAGTAGTTTTAGCGACTATCCATACTCGCTTGAACCTGCATTCCTGATGGGTGACTATATGTACGGCAAGCCGGGAACAAGTTGCAACACGGGAATCATTGCCGACGGATTCATAAATTTCGGACACATCGGCTCTATCCTATTTGTTATGATTACCGCTGTGATTATCAAGTTTATAGAATCTCTTAACATTGACAAGACCTATTTTGGAATCGTCATAGCATTTGTTATGCTTTTCCTCAACAGCGCATTGTTTACCAGCATGTTGACCCACGGCGGATTGTTCCTTCTGCTGATTCTGATATTTTTCATGAAAGATACCGACAATGACAAAAATATGCCACATAACCACTGTTCATCCGCGATATGATATAAGAATATTCATCAAGGAATGTAAATCGCTGGCAAGGACTTTCAGCGATGTAAACCTTATCGTTGCCGACGGCAAAGGTGACGAAACCATTGATGGTGTAAAAATATTCGATGTCGGCAAACCAGACGGACGAATACAAAGAATATTGAAATTTCCGCGCAAAGCATTTCGTAAAGCACTGGAACTCAATGCCGACATATATCATTTTCACGATTCGGAATTGCTTTCTACTGGCGTAAAACTGGCAAAGAAAGGCAAGACTGTAATCTACGACAGCCACGAGGACCTACCCCGTCAGATACTTACAAAGCCTTGGATTCCAAAGCCTTTGCGTAAAATGGCTTCGCGAATGTCGGAACGGATGGAAAATAGGAAAGTCAGGAAGCTTAGCGCAGTTGTTGCTGCCACTCCGCATATAAAGGAACGCTTTGAGGAAGTGACTTCCGCACCGGTCAGAAATGTCAACAACTACCCTGTCCTAGATGACATTATGTTCAGTCCGTCGTGGGAGAACAAGGAAAACGCCGTGTGCTATGTCGGAGGACTATTCTACACCCGTGGCATACACGAAATGGTGGCGGCAATCGGAAAAACGCAATGCAAATTGATATTAGGCGGCAACTTCGACCCCGAATCGCTTCAGGAAAGCATAAAGTCGGAAAACGGATGGGAAAAAGTTGAATATCTCGGCTATATTGACAGGAAAAAGGTAAACGAAGTTTACAGCAGGTCGGTTGCCGGACTTATAATTCTTCACCCGATGCCAAGCTACATCGATTCGCTACCCATAAAGATGTTCGAGTATATGGCGGCCGGCATTCCAATCATTTGTTCCGATTTTCCTCTTTGGAAAGGCATTGTCGAGTCGGCTGGTTGTGGCGTTTGCGTAAATCCATTTGACACAGAAGCCATTGCAAATGAAATAGCAAGACTATGCAACGACAAGGAAACCGCAAGGACTATGGGTGCAAATGGGCGCAAGGCGGTTGAAGAAAAGTACAACTGGAATTCACAGTCGGCAGTTTTGCTGGAATTGTATAACTCATTGCTAAACAAATGAATATATTACTGATAAATCATTATGCAGGTTCGCCACAGTTGGGAATGGAGTTCCGTCCCTACTATATGGCTCGCGAATGGCAGAAGGCAGGTCACGAAGTGCTGATTGTCGGTGCTACATTTTCGCATCTGCGAAAAAAGCAACCGCAGATGACCGACGAAATAAT
>CACWOG010000326.1 GCA_902762455.1 uncultured Bacteroidia bacterium
TTTAGGATTGTAAATCCTTATATTCCAGACGAACATGTAAGCAGCGAGCTGAATGTCGCAAATCCAGACGAACAAAGTTGCATCCTACCAAATATTATTTGCAGGCACTGGAAATCAACGAAAAGGTTCTTGGCAAGGAGCATCCCGACAATGAAAACGCATTGGAATGGGTTGGATATTTTTATTACCAGCAAAAAGATTATCAGCAAGCAGCTGAATACTATTCGCGGAAACTTAAAATTGATGAAAAGGTTTACGGAAAGCAAAGTGAAGACTATGCTTCCACACTGAAAAATATTGGCATATCGTATATATACTTGAAAAACTACCAAAAGTCCTTGGAATATTTGTTGCCAGCACTGGATATCTATGCAAAGAGTGGCAACAAGGAGAAATCCGATTATGCCCACATTCTGAACTTTATTGGTACAGCTTATTATAGGCTCGGAGACAATAAAAACGCCTTGAAGTACATGACGCAAGAACTGGAAATTAACGAAAAACTTCTCGGCAAGGAGCATCCTAACTATATCACTTCGCTTAATAACATCGGTAAGCTGTATTCTACTGAAGGAGACTACCAAAATGCATTGAAATATTATCTGGAATGCCTGAAAATTAGAGAAAAAACTATTGGCAAGAACCATCCTGATTATGCTACGACACTTGACGAAGTAGGAAAAAACTACTCATACCTGCACGACAGCAAAAACGCATTGAAATATCATTTTCAAGCACTTGAAATACGGGCAAAGACGACAGGCAAAGAAAGCGAAGATTATGCAAATTCGCTGAACAGCATCGGATATACATATTCCAACAGCGGGGACTACCAGAACGCTATGAAATATTATATGGAATGCCTAGAGACAAGGGAAAAAGTTACAGGCAAGGAGCACCCTGATTATGCTAATCTGCTAAACAACATAAGTGTTGTGTATAAAAAGAATGGTGATAACAAAAATGCATTGAAATATGCACAGATGGCAATGGAAACATGGAAGAAAGTATTGGCAAACGGGCATAAAAATGCATCAACACCAACTAACTATGCAGCATCGCTGAACAATATCGGTTCAATATATTCCGACATGGGCGACCACCAGAAAGCTCTCGAATATCTCTTTGAATCGCTGGAAATCGTAGAAAAGACAGGTGGCAAAGAACATCCTAATTATGCAAAGACGCTCAACAATATTGCTACCGAATATACCCACATGGGCGACTACCAGAATGCCTTGAAATATTTGTCGGAAGCATTGGAAATTATGGAAAAGGCTCTTGGAAAGAATCATCCTAACTATATTGCTTTGTTAAACAATTTCAATATGCTTCGTAATCTTATGGATGACAACCATGTTTCAATGGAATCCCAATTAAATGCATTGAAAAACCTTGAAAAGAAAGTCGGCAAGGAACACCCCGAATATGCAAGCATGCTGGTAAATATTGGAACACAGTATTTGTTAATGGGTGATTTCAAAAATGCCTTGGAATATCAATTGCGCGGACTGAAAATTCAGGAAAAGGTTCTTGGCAAGGAACATCCAGACTACGCAGCATCGTTGAATTTTATAACTCCTACATATTTATTTATGTTCAAGACTACCGAGGCCATGAATACAAATAAAGAGGCTGCCGAAATAAACAGGCGCAATCTAATTAGAAACTTTTCGTTCATGACGGCACAAGAACGAGAAGCATACTGGAACGCCTACAATAGTTGTTTTTCAATGAGTATTCTGTTCTCGAATTTGCTACCTGACGACCCAATTGCAACAAAAAATTCCTACGATGCAGAACTCATTACCAAAGGTTTGCTGCTTGCTTCTGAAATTAACACCACCAATATTATTATGGAAAGCGGAAACGAAGCTCTTATTTCCGAATATAAAGCTATGAAAGATGCACATCTGCAGTTGAACAAGGAACTTGAAAAGCCTATTGCAGAGCGTGTTTTAGACTGCGATTCGCTCCAAAACGAAATCCAGAAGATGGAACGCAACATTATTGAAAACTGCAAGGAATTTGGCGATGTTACACATTTCATAAGGATAGACTGGAAAGAAGTGCAAAAATCGCTTAACCCAAACGATGTAGCAATAGAATTTGCGAACTACACATTTGAAGATTCGACAAAATTTGTCGCTCTTGTGCTGACAAAAGATATGGAAGCACCTGTTTGCGTTCCGCTTTTCAACGATAAGGAACTTAAGAAAATGATTCGCGGTGTGGCACCAGCAAAGACCGAAACGCCAGACAATGACGAAAACCGCGTTGCAACTTCTGTTTCGGCAAAAAAACTTGGAATTTACGAATCA
>CACWOG010000327.1 GCA_902762455.1 uncultured Bacteroidia bacterium
GCCCCAAAACTATGGGATGCCGTGCGCTATGAAGTTGACAGGCGTAATGCCGAAGGTCAGTTTATCCTTACAGGCTCTGCCGTTCCTGCCGATATGAGTCAGGTTCACCACACGGGTACAGGGCGGATTGCGCGTATGCAGATGCGTACGATGAGCCTTTGGGAGTCGGGCGAATCCACAGGAACTGCAAGCCTTGTTTCGTTTTTCGCAAATGCCGCCAGCAACGCTGCCACAATGGACAAGACTTTGTCCGAAGTTGCCTACCTTGTATGCCGTGGCGGTTGGCCTCGTGCCGTTATGCAAAAGCCGTCGGTGGCATTGGACAGGGCATACGACTATCTGAACGCCATAGTTACAAACGATATTTCGCGTGTTGATGGTGTAAGCCGCGACACAGAACGCGCTCGCCGTCTTATGCGTTCGTATGCTCGATTCCAAGGGGCGCAGGCTCCGCTCTCGAAAATCCGCGAGGATGTCATTGCCGGCAGCGACAGTTCGTTCGACGAGAAAACTCTCTCTTCGTACCTGAATGCCCTGAAAAAGATGTTTGTTATCGAGGATATGCCGTCGTGGAATCCTAACCTCAGGTCGAAAGCTGCCATACGCTCTTCAGAAACTCGCTATTTTACAGATCCCTCAATTGCCGCCGCTGCTTTGGGCATTGGTCCCAAAGACCTTATGAACGACCTTGAAACCTACGGACTGCTGTTTGAAGCAATGTGTGTTCGTGACTTGCGCATCTACGCACAAGCAATAAATGGTCTTGTATATCATTACCGCGATTCCGATGGGCTGGAGTGCGACGCTGTAATCCATTTGCGCAATGGCGACTACGGACTTGTTGAGATAAAACTGGGCGGAGACCGTCTGATAGAGGCTGGTGCAGTGTCGTTGCATAAATTGTGCGACAAGATTGATACCGACAAGATGAAGGAGCCTTCGTTCTTGATGGTTCTTGTAGCGACTGGCGACTATGTATATCGCCGTACCGATGGCGTATGGGTTGTACCTATTGGTAGTTTAAAACCATAAGGTATATTACAACAATATTTTTGTATATTCAGAATTTTACCAATTTGAAAATTTGTATGTAGCGGCGCAATGCTTTGCGCCGTTTTCATAAATTCGGGAACAAAAATCCCATAAATTCGGGAACAAAAGTTCCACAAGTTCGGGAATGAAAGTTCCACAAATTCGGGAATAAGTGAGGTTATGGTATTGATTATTAATGTGATTACTTAATAATAGCCTTGTCCTTAATTTGTATCTTCGTTTCCTTTATCTTGAGTGTTTTTCTAACTGGCGCAGGCACATTGAATCCGGCAATTCTCAGTTGCTTGTCGAAGTCGGATTGCGAAATGCTTGTCCTAACAAAGAAGGAATTGTCAACGCCAGTTATGCTTAGGTATGCGCCACGGACAAATGTCTTGCTGCTGAGGGTTACATAGTATCCGCCATCAGCCTTTTCGGACTTCCAGTCAATTTCGGCTTGCGGGAAATTCATTTCCTTCGTTGTGCATAGGAAATAGTTGTTGTCGGCTGTGTAGCCGCCTTGCTGCGGTACAAATTCTGCCCTGACGAAGATTTCCGTTTTATTTTTGTCACCAATGATTTCTTTTGTCTGTTTGTTGAAATAAATCTTTGATGCATTGGCTTTTACGGTTATATTTTGTGTTTCGCTGAAGATTGTGTCGCCGTTGAAGTTGAGTACGCTTACCGAAAGTTTTCCGTTGCAATCGTTGAGGCTGTCGGAAACGATGTAAACGCTTAGTTTTCCGTTCTTTTCGATTGGCAACACCAATATGTTGCGGTATGCCTTTTTTGCAAAATAGTGTTGCGCTTTCCATCGTCCGTAAAAGTCACGGCTCGACCACGAGGCCACTGGCCAGCAGTCGTTGTGTTGCCAGAAAAGTGTTCCCATACAATATGGCATGTCGCGACGGTGCGCCTCTATGGCAGTCTTGATGGCATCGCCCTGAAGTAACTGGCTGAGATACAAGGTTTCCTCGAAATCGGCTGGCTTGCGGTATTCGCTTTCCAAGTACCACAGAATGCGGTTGTTGGCGTTGCTTCCGCCACGCTGGTGCGACATCATCACTTCGGAATGTATGTCGTGGTCCTCAATGTTAGGTGCAAACTGCATTACGCTCTGCATGTCGGGGAACGACTGGAATCCGTATTCGGAGAAAAAGCGGCATCTCACATCGTTGAATGTAGCGATTTTACCCTCAGTCTGCCAAACACCCCAGTAGTGTCCGTCGCCATTGGGATTCCAAAGCGTATCGCCAGTTTCGGGCTTGCTGTACGGATTGCCGTTAAATGGAGAAGATGGCACATAGAATCTATCATCGTATTTCTCAACTACATCTGGAAGCGTAACAAGGTAACAGTCGGTGTATTGCTTCATAATAAGTTCGGAAATTCCGTTGCCCATCGCATCGTACCGAGCCTTGTATCCCCAACCGTACCACGCAGCCTGACACTCGTTGTTGCCGCACCACAACGCAATGCACGGATGGTTGCGCAGACGCACCACATTGTCGATGGCTTCCTGCCTTACGCTTTCAAGCATTTCGCCCTCGGTGGGATAAAAACTGCACGCAAACATAAAGTCCTGCCACACAAGGATTCCGTACTTGTCGCACAGATCGTAGAAAATGTCGTTTTCGTAAATTCCGCCGCCCCACACGCGAAGCATATTCATGTTGGCATTCACGGCATCAAGTATTGTGCGCTCGTACATCGAATCTGTAACATTTGTAAGGAAACTATGCTGCGGAATGTAGTTCGCACCTTTCATAAACGCCTTTACGCCATTGATTTGCACAGTGTATGATGTTCCAAACTCGTCCTTTTCGCGCAGAACCTTAATATCTCGCAGACCAATGTTTTCGCTACGGCTGTCGGTTGTGCCATTGAGCGAAACACTTGTGGTAAAATGATATAGGTTCGGTTCGCCAAGTCCGTTGCACCACCAGAGCTTAGGGTTGCGAATGCTTACAGGAATTTCGATTGTGTTCGCACCTTCCTTTAGTTGCGCTTTTGTAGTCCATTTCTGCGAAAGTCCGTCAGCAGAAACTGTCATCGTGGCTGTGCCAGACTTTGTAGCTTCTACTTCGGCGATAACTTTCAACGAGGCATTTTTAGCGGTTATGTTTTCCTGAATATATCTTACATTGTTGATTTTCAAATTGTCCCAAGCCTTTACAATTATTGGTCGCCAGATTCCGCTTGTTACAAGTCGCGGACCCCAGTACCAGCCGTAGTGGTAGCCGGCCTTTCGAGCAAAAATGCCGACTTGCTTGTCGAAGATGCCGCCGTTTGCCGACTGGTCGTTGTCGGATACATAGCGGAAATCCAAAGCATCGAACTTGGGAATGTCAACCTTTATTGGCGAATGCAGGTAAACGCGCAGTTCGTTGCCTTTTGCTTTGGCAATAGCCTTGACATTCACCGTCCAGGTGCGGAACATATTGTCGGCTTTAAGGATTAGGCTGTCGTTTAGATAGACATCGGCGTAGGTGTCCAGTCCGTAGAATGTCAGTTCGATGTTTTGCCGCGAAAACATTTCGTCGCTGATGTCGAAAGTGGTCTTGTATTCCCAGTCTTCCTTATCAACCCACTGCACCCCGCGCTCGTTTAGGCGGAAAAACGGG
>CACWOG010000328.1 GCA_902762455.1 uncultured Bacteroidia bacterium
AAGATTAAGCCCGAAGGCGTTCTCCGTCTGATGAAGGGCGAACAGATGGCTCTCGAACCAAGCAACCTCGCTCGTAAGGAACGTCACGTAAAGAAATAAAACAGAAATATGCTGATTGAATAAAGGCGTGTTAATCACGCCTTTATTTATTCAAACCTAAGCAGATGCCGTTTATCAGCGAAATATTGAAGCACAAGTCGTTGTCGATTGTCGGGATGGAAAAGAACACCGGCAAGACGGAATGCCTTAATTATATTATAGGTAGGATACGCGACAGCGGAACAAGAATCGCCATAACCTCAATCGGCATCGACGGCGAAAATGTTGACCAGGTAACCAAGACGCACAAGCCCGAAATCGAAATATATCCGGGCACACTGTTCACAACCTCCGAAAACCACTACCGCACACGCAAAATAACATCGGAGATACTGAACATCTCGAAGCAAAGCACATCGCTTGGAAGGCTTGTAACCGCACGGGCGCAATCGCAAGGCAAACTGATATTCTCCGGTCCAACTAGCACAATGTGGATTAAGGACATAATAGCCGAAATGCAAGGCTATGGCAGTCAGCTTACAATTATCGACGGGGCATTGTCGCGCAAGTCGTTAGGATCGCCATCGGTTACCGAGTGCATGATACTTTCGACAGGTGCAGCCGTCTCGCACGACTACAAGGAACTCACCCGCAAGACAAAATTCGTCTATAGCCTTATAAACATCGAAGCCTACGAATCGCCTGTAACCGAACAGCTACTGAGCACCGAACGTGGCATCTGGGCAATAGACGAGAACAACGAAGTCCACGACCTCGGCATCGACTCCACCCTATTGCTCGAAAACAAGAAGGACAAACTTTTCGAGTATGGCACCACCATTTTCGCCAGCGGAATCGTCACCGACAAGGTTTTGAATCTTCTGCGCATGCAAAAGGAAATTCAAAATACCACATTGATTGTCAAGGATTTTACAAGGATTTTCGTCACCCCCGAATCGCTATACTCCTACCTATCGAAAGGTGGCAAAATCAAGGTTCTGCTACGCACAAAGCTCATTGCCGTCTGCGTAAACCCCACCTCTCCAAGCGGATACATATTGAATTCGGAAAGAATCACTGCAGAACTCTCGGAAGCACTGAATATACCTGTGTATGATGTGTTTAAGGAGAGAATGACTGTTAGATAAAGCGAATCAATTAAAGAATCTCTCGCATATAGACACAACTTATAGTCTTACGAATCCGACAAGCAAATAACCCAATTGATTCTAAAAGAAAGTTTCAGACAAGTGAATACAAGCGACATCCCCTTTTGTTATTCGTTAGGCTATACTTGTCCATTGCGAGAACTAAAGGTTCGGAATTTGCCGGTTATATCCCATCGCCACATCGGTTTTAATAATAAAACTCTTTGACCATATTACTTGTTTCTCATTTCATCTGCTTTCTTTTCTACAAGACGCGAAAACTCCTGCCTCTGCTCCCTTGTTTCACTATACTTCTCCAACATCTTGTTGGCGTATTCGATGTATTCACGTGCATACTGATCGTATTCTTGCTCCGACATTCGCTTTCCTCCCAAATTGGAACGATCATTCATACGTTTCTGCACTTGTTCAAGTTCAACAACCCGTTCGGCCATCTTAGTGGCATCTCGTTCCATCTGCGAACCACAAGACGAGAACAAAATTAATCCCACCACAACTGACATTACAATAAAAAATCTTTGCATATATTAAATTATTAAATAGTTATTACAATTTATGAATATAGGCATCTGTTATAAACTTAAAGTTGTCTTTGCAACACAAAAAACTTAACAACAAGATAAGGTTCATCCTGCCGTTCAATCAACGAAAGGGTTATCTTGACATTGTCGGTGGTTGTTGGGAAAGTATCTCTTGATATGTATTTCCTCCCATCTTCATACAAGTCATAATCCATTTGAGGCTTTCCGTATATGTCAGACAAATATTTTTCTATTTCAAGGAACATCCTACCAAGGGTTTTCTTATCGTGGATATTCCATGTAATTACAACCGTGTACACCCAGTCAGCCACATAGTCCACGCCAACAAATGCCGATTCATAACCGGCAAAGGAAGTTAAGAAACTACCATCGGCTCGCGGAGCAAACTGCAGACTGGCCATTTTGTCAAATTGCCCCATTGACTGATTTACGCGAACTTGATTTATCTTGGCTGTTTGAGCATAAAGAATACTTCCGCCAAGATATAAAAAGGATAAAAATATAACAATCAGTTTTTTCATTATTAGCTAGTTAAAATCTTTCAACAAACTCAACATC
>CACWOG010000329.1 GCA_902762455.1 uncultured Bacteroidia bacterium
ATCAAACTTACCAGGGACATCGCGACCTGTATTTACGAACTTAACAAGGTCCTTTGTATTAACCGTGCCGTTGAAAATACGGAAATAAACGACTATTCCACGGAAAGCATTGAAAACCGAATCGAAAATAAGGGCTTCGAACGGAGCTTCTGGGTCACCCTTAGGCGCAGGAATCCTATTTACAATAGCCTCAAGCACCTCCTCTACCCCTTCGCCAGTCTTTCCGCTGGCACGAAGAATATCCTCGCGGTCGCAACCGATAAGGTCAATAATCTGGTCTTCAACCAATTCGGGCATAGCAGCATCGAGGTCAATCTTGTTCAGCACTGGAATTATTTCCAAATCGTGGTCAATTGCCTGATACAGCACCGAAATTGTCTGAGCCTGAACACCTTGCGTTGCATCAACCACCAGCAAAGCACCCTCGCAGGCAGCAATAGAACGGCTCACCTCGTACGAAAAATCCACATGCCCTGGAGTATCAATAAGGTTGAGAATGTATTTCTGTCCATCCTTTGCCTCGTATTCCATCTGAATGGCGTGGCTCTTTATGGTAATTCCGCGTTCGCGCTCCAAATCCATGTCGTCAAGAACCTGATTCTGGAAATTTCTTTCCGAAACGGTGCCCGTATATTGCAGAAGACGGTCGGCCAAAGTGCTCTTTCCGTGGTCGATATGTGCTATGATGCAAAAGTTGCGTATATTCTTCATTAACTGATTAATTTTCGAAAATCAAGGTGCAAAAATACACAAAAATCACGACTTCCGAAAGTCCATACCGAACAAAATAGGGAAAATACTTTACAATTAACAATTTGTCATAATTTATCAATCTAATAATCAAGGCATTGCCACCGACCAACATTTCTATTGATAATAATCAAAAAAATATGTGGCATTTAAAAATTATTGCTTATCTTTATCTCCGAATTTGGATAAATATTTTCGATTATGAGGAGAACAATAATATTACTAATGGTCGCTGCAATAATGGCTCTGCCAGTTGCCGCGCAAAACATTACACGCGTTGACGACAACGGCAATACGTTGTATTTTGGACTTAGGTCGAACAAAGCAAACAAGTACGACAAGGTAAAAACACCACCTTCATACGAAGTAATTGCCCCGCTTACGCCAGCTGTCGGCAAGTCGGAGACCGTAAAGAACGCCATCGATACGGCTTGGATACCATTCGTTTACGAAACAATACAGAAGTATAACAATGCAATCAACGGCACAGTTACCGTACCGAAGCGCATTACTTACCAAGGCGTAAATTACCCGATAACTTGCATCGGCATACAGGCATTCAAGGATTGCAGGAAGTTGAAAAAGGTCCTGCTGCCATTGTCGGTTACAGAAATCGGAATCGATGCATTCAGCGGATGCTCGGAACTTGAAGCCATCATACTTCCTCCCGAAATGAAAAAGATAAACTCGGGAGCATTCGAGCACTGCAAGAAACTAAAGACCATTGAGTTATACAGCGAAACACCACCAGAATTCGCACCTCATTCCGATTTTTACCTATATGGCGTTACCCTCATAGTTCCGCCAAAGACAGCCGACATATACGGCACAAAGGAACCTTGGAGCGACGCAAAGGCCATAGTGGAACGCGCTGTTGACAAATCAACAGCAAACACGTTCTGGGTAACTGCCGAAACAGGACAAAAATTCATCTGCAACATCACAAATGAAGACGAAGGCACAGCATCAATTATCTCATACGGAATACAAACTCCATACATCAAGAGCGAAGAATCGTACGATGATGTCAGCGGTGAAATGAAACTCCCATATTCGGTGACCAAGGAAAACATTCCCTACACTATAACTGCATTAGAACAGAATGCATTCAACAGTTGCGACATAACAAACGTAAGAATCCCGGCGACAATCCTAAGAATAGAAAAAGGCGCATTCAAGAACTGCAAGAACCTGACTTACGTCAGAATCGACGGTGGCAAAGTTGAAATTGCCGACGACGCATTTGATGGGCTTCCTGAAGATGCAGTCCTCTCTGTTCCAAAACTTTGCGGAGCATACTACAAACAACTGCCAGCCTGCAAGCGGTTCAAGGAAGTAAAGGAATCGATGTCGAAATAAGTAGCAAAAACTTCTCTTTATAAAAAAGATCAGAATTATCCCTTTTAGTCTTGTAAATATTTTTTTCTCTAAAGGAAATTATAATACACTGACTATTAACGATAAATTTTCTTTATTATACTGGCATAAAAATCGGAACTTTTATGTAAGTTTGCAAAATAATGAATA
>CACWOG010000330.1 GCA_902762455.1 uncultured Bacteroidia bacterium
CTCGTCAAGGACGAGCAAGTATATTTCATCGACTATCAAGGCGGACGCAAGGGGGCTATACAGTACGACATGGCTTCGCTGCTGTGGCAGGCAAAAGCAAAAATTCCAAACGAAAAGAAACTGGAACTGCTAAACTTCTATATAGACGAAATCTCAAAAAGCAGCGAAATCGACAGAGAGGACTTTGAAAAGGAATTTTGGTTCTACTTGTATATCAGAATTTTACAGACTCTTGGTGCATACGGCAATCGCGGACTTATTGAAAAGAAACGCCACTTCATCGAAAGCATACCGTTTGCAATTGAAAACTTGAAGGAACTGCACGAGACACATCCGATACTCGGCAAATACAAGGAACTAGACCGCATAATTTCGGAAGTTGTGAAATGCAAGCAAAAATTTGAGCCAGTAAAGTACGACCAGCTGACAATCAACGTGATGAGTTTCGGCTTCAAGAACGGACTGCCCGAAGACAAGACCGAAAATGGCGGTGGTTTCATCTTCGACTGCAGAGGCAACCACAACCCAGGACGATACGATGAATATAAAAAGTTGACCGGACGCGACCAGCCAGTTATTGATTTCTTCAAGGAACATGGCGACATTGATGTGTTCATCGAGAACATAAAAGCTGTAATATCGCCAACAATAGAGACTTACATACGCCGTGAGTTCACAAGCCTGATGATTTGCTTCGGCTGCACTGGTGGCCAGCACCGCAGCGTATATTCAGCGGAACACATTGCAAGGTACATACACGAAAAGTATGGTGTAAAAGTCATTCTGAAACACAGGGAACTGGGAATAGAGGAAGAATTATAAAGCATATAAAGATTTTTGACTCATCTTATGTAAGTATTAGGTTCAAAAAAAATCCCAACAAATAGCGATTGCACACATTATTTTTCCTCAATACTTTTGCGGCGTAAATTGGAATTGTAATGAAACTATCGGAACTGCACAATGGAGAATCAGCCGTAATCGTCAAGGTTTCGGGACACGGCGGATTCAGGAAAAGGATAATGGAGATGGGATTTGTGCGTGGTCGCAAGGTTACATCGGTCATCGATGCTCCGCTCAACGACCCGATAAAATACACCATAATGGGCTACGACGTGCTTTTGCGCCGCAGCGAAGCTAAACTTATTGAGGTTCTTCCCGAAGAAGAAGCAAACGCAATGCTCTCCGCCGAAGATGCAAAGGCACCGAACTTCTTCGCCTGCACCGACTGCGACTCCTGCGGTCTGTCGTGCAGCCACAAACGCAACAAGACCACACAGCGCAACATCATAAACATTGCCTTCGTCGGCAACCCTAACAGCGGAAAGACTTCACTGTTCAATGCACTGTCGGGTGGACACGAACACGTTGGAAACTACAGCGGTGTCACCGTGGATGTTAAGACAGGACACTTCAACTACAAGGGCTACCACTTCAATATTACCGACCTGCCTGGAACCTACTCGCTGTCGGCATACTCGCCCGAAGAAGTCTTTGTTCGTCGCAACCTGCTCGAAGCTATGCCCGATGTTATTGTAAATGTCGTCGTTGCCTCAAACCTCGAACGAAACCTTTACCTCACTACCGAACTAATCGACCTTAGTCAGCGTGTTGTTGTTGCCCTCAACATGTACGACGAACTCGATGCCACAGGAGCAAAACTCGACTACGAAAAACTCGGTTCTATGATTGGGATCCCGATGGTGCCAACCGTAGCAAAGACGGGCAAAGGTCTCGACAAACTGCTCGACACAATCATTGAAATTTTCGAGGGAGCAAACAAGTCTGCCCGCCATGTACATATTAATTATGGTACGGTTCTCGAACCCGAAATTTCACAGCTCGCCGACATTCTTCACGAAAGCGAAGATTTTCCGCTGCAGTTTCCCGCCCGCTACTGGGCAATAAAGATGATTGAGAACGACAAAGAAGTCCACAATCTACTGAAAGACAGCAAGTCGTACGAAAAACTGAAGAAGCAGGCAGAAATTTCGTCGGAGAAAATCATCAAGCAACTAGAGATTGATGCCGAAACGGCCATCAGCGATGCAAAATATGGTTTCATCTCGGGCGCACTGCACGAAACATATACCGAAGGCAAGAAGGAAGCCAACAAGCGCACCCGCAAGCTCGACAAGCTGATTGTAAACAAATGGCTTGGTTTCCCGTTGTTCATACTGCTTATGTGGCTGATGTTCAGCGTAACATTCTGGCTTGGTGCATATCCGCAGGATTGGATTGCCGCA
>CACWOG010000331.1 GCA_902762455.1 uncultured Bacteroidia bacterium
CGGTTCGCCATTACCTATCACCGCAAACTGCGCGATAAGAAACAATTGGAAAATTAAAAATGCCCCCTCTTTTGAGGGGGCATTTAAATATCCTAGGCAATTAGTTCTGCGGAACGTGTTTGTATTTGAACATCACCGCAAACAACACAGCCACCACCAGCGCAAAACCTGAGAAGATAAACCAGGAATTGGCCCATCCGCTCATAATTTGCTGCGAAATGGCCGGCGGATACACTCCGTCTACCATGAGCGCGGGATTGAGGTGAGAATTGACGAGCACGTTAATCACTTTTTGTGCCATCAACGAGCCGATCGTGGCCCCAAAACCGTTGGTCATGAGCATAAACACACCCTGCGCGCTGGAGCGAATGTCCGGGTCGGTTTCCAAGTCCACATACAACGAGCCGGAAACGTTGAAGAAGTCGAATGCCACACCGTAAACTATGCATGACAGGATGAACATCCAAACACCAGAACCTGGGTTGCCAAGTCCGAACAGACCGAAACGAAGCACCCAAGCGAACATTGCAATTAGCATTACCTTCTTGATGCCGAATCGCTTGAGGAAGAACGGGATTAGCAGTATGCACAATGTTTCGGAAACTTGTGACAGCGAAATAAGTATGTTTGCGTGCTGAACGCCGAAAGTGTCGGCATATTCACTGATTCCTTCGAAGCTTGTGAGGAATGGATTTGCGAATCCATTGGTTATCTGCAACGAAACGCCAAGTAGCATCGAGAATATGAAAAACAAGGCCATCTTGCTTTGCTTGAACAGTTTGAAGGCACTGAATCCAAGTTTGTCCATGAGAGTTTCGTTGCTTCCAATCTCTTTTATTTCTTTCTTTGTCGGGCAGTGTGGCAATGTGAACGAGTAGATGGCGAGGACAATTCCAATTCCGCCACTTACAACAAACTGAGCTGCAGTAGGTTGGAATCCGAGCAGGTCAACAATCCACATTGTGCAGATGAAACCGATAGTTCCAAAAATCCTAATTGGCGGAAATTCCTTGACAGTATCGAGGTGTGACTTTTCCAAAGCATTGTAAGCCACTGAGTTCGATAGTGCAAGTGTCGGCATATAGAATGCAACTGCAACAGTATAAATTGAGAATAGCGTACCGAACTCCACAGCATCGCCAGCCATAAGTCCGTACAGACCTGCGCAAAGCATTGCAATGCCTGAAATGCCGTGGCAAAGTCCGAGGGTTTTCTGTGCAGGTAGTTTTGTGTCGGCGATTATGCCCATTAGAGCAGGCATAAAAATTGACACAATGCCCTGTATCGAGTAGAAAATTCCAATTTTTCCTGCCATTCCGTGCGAGAACAGGTAGGTTCCCATGCAGGTTAGGTATGCTCCCCAGATTGCAAACTGGAGAAAATTCATCACGATAAGTCTGAATTTGATTCCGCTGTTATTCATTTTTATCCTTTTTGTTTCTTGAATTAATTTCGTCCCTGATGATTGATGCGTATTCGTAGTCTTCTTCGTCTATCGCGTTTTGCATCAGTTGGTTGAGCGCGTCCAAGTCGGCTTCCTTTAGGTTGAAGCAGTAGCGTTCGGAGTTGAGGTATTTCTCGTCTTCGGCGAGTATTACGCCGGCCTTGTCGACGACTTCGGATGTGGTGAAAATTGGGCAGTTGAAGATTAGCGAAACTGCGATTGCATCAGAAGTTTTTGCTTCAACAAATTCGTGCTGTTCGCCACGGCTGAAGAAAATGCGCGAGTAGAAGATGCCTTCCTCGAACTTGTAGATTAGCACTTCTTCGGCGGTTATGTCGAACTTCCGCATCGAAATGGAGTACACTTCGTGGATTAGCGGACGCGGTGTGTCCATGCTTGTGATTTTCTTTGCTATGGACTGCGCTTCGGTGGCGTCGATGACTACTGGGATACGCTTTTTGCTGTGTGCAACCGAGAGCACAACAACATACGCGCCAGTCATGTTGTTGCTGTCGGCAAGTCCGTTAACCGTTAATTTTATTTGTTCCATAGCGATGGCAAAAGTAATAATAATTTACGATTTACGAAGTACGATTTGATGATTTGAAGATTTGAGGATTTGATGGCAGACACAGTTTGAATGGCTTTGCCGTTTCTGCCACTTGTGGTACTAAATAAAAAGGAGTCGCTTCGTGAGAACGGTGAAGCCTATATGTAATTAAATTGAACAATTCTAAATCTTGGTTAATCGTTTCGATTATATTAACAAATTTATAACATACCCTTGCATTAAGAACTATACGGATTGTTGCTGTTATGTTCGCTATATGCGGATTGGCAGCATTGGTTTCTTGCAACAAGGTCAAGAACGAATGTAAGGAATACAGCATTGAGTGGAGCGGGCTGAAAGAATATGTCCAACTGAATATGGATTTGTACAAGTCGGCGACCTACGACGATTTCAGTTGCTTCGACGGATTGTATGACAAGTGCAAGTCAACGGAGGAAAAAATCAATGAATCGTGCAATACGGCAAATGAACATTCTTGGACACAAGAAAATCCAATGAGCCCGGACTATCCGCTATATTATACAGAAACTTACCATTCTTATCCGGGAAGTGGTTTTATAAGTGAAATCTGTGGAAACATCAGCAAGGCTCGGAAGTCTGTTGGCATCAAAAATATTGACAGAAGAAAGTCGAGATTTGAGAAATGCAAGAAGGAGATTCTGAAATATGCCGATAAGGTGTTGAATTTGGATGAAATAATGTATAACTAAACCAGTTGCCTAGTCTTGTAAACTACTTTTACGCATGGTATGTATTGTTGCAGATTATGGCACCGCTATAATCGGAACATCTAGTGCTGCAGAAATCTTTGCCAATGTTGCTAGTGTGAAATTATGAGTTCCACCCACCCAACGGCAAACCTCAGCCTCGGAACGCCCAACCTTGTGAGCAAATTCCTTTTGCGTCATACCGCGCTCCTTAAGTATGCCGTCTATTTTGTCGGCAATTTCAAACGACCACTCCACACGCTGCTTTATGTCGTTGGGGGTAGCCTCTATACATTCGTTGAATAATTCGGCAGTTCTGTTCATAGGTCAAATTCTGTTTTGTCAATGTCCTGCTACATCCGTCTTTTTTACTTCTTCTATTCTTATTGTTGTCATATTTCTTTGATTTGTTCTCAGATGCAAATGTAATACTTTTTTTGAAACCAATTACTTTTTAAGGTAATTTTTTGTATAGGACAAACTTTCCAATCTATTTGTTTGATTTGAAATATATTTGTTTAATTTAACTTCGTTGAGGGCTTTGCCATTCTGCTCGTAGATCACTGAAAGCCTTGTCCGCTATTCATCGGAAGAGCCGTCCATAGGAGATGTGATATCAGTTAGTATTCAGGGAAAAGAACTGTGCAAACCGGATATCATGAACCAGCCTGTCCTGCTGCTGGACTGTATGGCGGAGGC
>CACWOG010000332.1 GCA_902762455.1 uncultured Bacteroidia bacterium
CTTATGTGATACAATATTGTGTGATACAAGTTTGTGTTAGGTTGTTTTTAATAAAAACAACAGTAATATTTTGCAAATATTCACAGAGATAATTTATTGTTATTCAATATAATACACATCACACAAAGTTGTGTGATACAATTTTGTGTGACACAATGTTGTGTTATTAAAAATCCAATCCAAAAATTGTAAATATTTCCTACTTTTGCGTCCTATGGACGAAACAAAAATCATATCGCTTCTGCCTAAGTTCGACACGACATTCTTCGAGCGTTATGCCAAGATTGTGCTAGTCGATTTGCTTGGCGAAAAATACGCCAACCTTGTCAACCGCGACCGTCCTGATTTGCAGGACAACGATGCTGGCATCGGCATTGAAGTTACCCGTGCAATGGTGACTGGGCGCGACGATGCAATTTCGCTCATCACCGACATGGCTGGTGCCGACGACATTTCCGAATGCGACATCGAGAGAATCAGGAAATACGGCTATAGCTACGGTATCCATCGTCGGCTGATGGGCAAGGTCGAAGAGGAATTCTGGTCGCTGGCAATTCCGCTCAGACGAATAATCGAAAGCAAGGTCGGCAAGGTGGCAAATGGATTTTACGGCAGTTTCCGCGAATTCGGGCTGTTTGTATTCTCGAAAGATGAACTTTCGCTCGAATACGCCACGCAGACAATGGACTACACCATAGAAATACAGCAGGGAAACGCAACAAAATACGCCACAATGTTCATTTTCGACACACATTCGCTCTTTGTCTGCGACCTCGTGAACGACATAATAACGCAGATAAATGTAAGTGCCGAACAATGCGAAAGATATTATATTGGTGCATTAAAATAATTTTTTGTTTTGCATTCCAATGAAAAGATTAATTTTGCGCGGTAAAAAGATTGTAAAATTTAAAATATAATAAGATGAAAAAGAGTGTTTTATTTATCATTTTAGCAGTTGCATTTGCTTTTGCATCATGCAATTCGGCATCGAATGTTTCTTCATCCAACACTGTTGCAAAGACTGCTGGTACTTCATGCGGTTCGTCGCTTGTAAACCTTTACAAGTCGTACAAGGCTGCTGGCAACAAGGTTAATATGAACGACTCCAATGTTCTTACCAATGCTATCGCTTTGTCAACAAGCATTGCTGGTTTGAAGCAGAACGGCAAGGACACTAACTACCGCAAGGCTTACATCGCTGGTATGGTACTTGGTGGTGCTGGCATTCTTACCGAAACCAAGGCTGGTCCTATTTACGACGGTCTGGTAACTTCGGCAAATGCATTGTCGGGAATCAACACATCATCGACTGGCTCGACACTAACAACTGCCGCAAACGCACTTAGCACAATTCTCGGATTGTTCTAATTTGTAGCGTAAACGAAAATAAAAATGGGCGAAATTTTTCGCCCATTTTTATTTTTTACCTGTATGTCCAAATCCGCCTGCTCCGCGTTCGGTTTCGTTGAGCTCCTCCACTTGAATCCATTCGGCTTGTTCGTGGCGGGCAATGACCATCTGGCAAATGCGTTCGCCGTGCTCAATCTTGAAATCTTCGGTCGAAAGGTTGATGAGTATTACGCCTATTTCACCGCGATAGTCGGCATCAATCGTGCCTGGAGTGTTAAGAACTGTTATTCCGTGCTTCAGTGCAAGACCGCTGCGAGGACGAATCTGCGCCTCGTAGCCTTCGGGAAGTTCAATGAAAAGTCCCGTCGGGATAAGTTTGCGCTCCATCGGCTTCAAAACCACTGGTTCTGCAAGGTTTGCACGAAGGTCGATGCCTGCCGACTGCGAAGTGGCATACTGTGGCAAAGCATTGGTCGATTTGTTTACTATTTTGATTTTCATCGTATTATCGTTTTAGTAATTTCCGTTTTACTCCAGATACGACTTGTTTTCCAAGTACACGCTCGTTATACATTACAACTGCAAGATATACCAGCATAAGCAATGTGTTGACAATGATTGCAATAACTGTGCTTTCGGGATACAGGAACTCTCTCATGTACTTTTCGGCAAGGAAAATTCCAACCGCCAGTGCAAAGTATCCGAAAATCGGCATAAGTTTGTATGGCACAGGATTTTTCTTGCGTCCAATCAGGTACGACAGCACCATGCAGATTCCGTAACCGGCAAATCCGCCCCACGCACAGGCCATATAACCGATTTGC
>CACWOG010000333.1 GCA_902762455.1 uncultured Bacteroidia bacterium
GAAGGCACACCAGTATCCATAATTGAATCACAGGCAGCAAATGTGCCAGTTGTAAGTACTATTGTCGGCGGAATAAGGGATGTAGTTGTAGAAGGCAAAACCGCCCTGCTCTCTCCCACCCAGAATGTGGATGCCTTCAGCGAGAATCTGCTTATGCTTGTCGAAAACGATGAGATGCGAAAGCAAATGTCGGAGGACGGCTGGATTTTCGTCCGCGACAAATTCCACTATACTAGGCTCGTCAACGACATGAAGAATTTGTACGACGAATTGCTGGCAAACAAATAGGATTCTATATACATGTTGACTAACACTCTTAGTCATTCCGTAAGACAAAGCGAACAGCAAAAGGAACGTTGCTTGTGAGCCTGTCTATACGGAATTTCCTTTAGAAATGTTTTCAACAGGAGATTGTTCGCTTTGCTTCACGAGGCTGTTGCGTTCCGCATAGTTGAACAATATTACGCTTCCCGTTCCGTATCGCGTTATTGTTCTAACTTGCGGAATGACAGAAGAGTAACATAAATTTTAGTCAACTTGTATATAGTTACCAACAAATAAGCCTGCGGCGTGTGATGGGTCTGCGTCCGTTACTATGCCTGCGGCGTTTCTATGTTTGAATGGCTGCGCCGTTTCAATGTTTAGCTTACGCTGAGCTAAAGGTTAACTTCGTTGAGGGCTTCGCCGTTCACGTTTGATATAGCAAAAAAGAAGGGCAACCGTTTCCGATTACCCTTCAGCTATCCTTGAATCCAAATTACCTCTAATTTATTTTCTGTTCTTCAAGAACTCAAGCGACTTGTTCATCAGCTTGTACATAATTGTATCGTCCTGAACGATTGGAACTTCCTTGCGGAAATCCTTTACAAATTCCTGAATGAACGGCGACGGCTTGAGCGGTTCACGGAAATACAATGCCTGGCTTGCTGCAAAGCATTCTATAGCAAGAACTCTTTCTACGTTTGCAACAACGCGCAACAGCTTTGTTCCTGCGTTTGCTCCCATACTTACATGGTCTTCCTGTTCGTTCGAAGAAGACAACGAGTCAACGCTTGCTGGCATACACAACTTGTCGCCACTAATCAGACGATAGATACGACGTTCGGAGATGCTACCGATTTCAGCCATAGCAATTGACAGGAAGTCCATGACGATTGCCAGAGGCTGTCCGTGGAAATTACCGCCACTCAGTACGAGGTCGTCATCGGGGAATACCATTGGATTGTCGGTTACCGAGTTGATTTCGGTCTCGACAACGCTTGCCACATAGTCCCAAGCATCCTTTGATGCACCGTGAACCTGCGGAACGCAACGGAACGAATACGGGTCCTGTACTGTGGTCTTTGTCTGCTTCTGCAATTCCGAACCAGTAAGGTATGCGCGAATGTTCTGAGCTGTCTTAATCTGTCCCTTGTGCGGACGGATGGTGTGAAGGTTCTCGGTGAACGGGTCTGCAAGTCCGTTGAAACCTTCGAGCGACATTGTTGCGATGATGTCGGCGTTCTTCAGAATCTTGCGACCGCGCAACAAAGCATCAATAGCGTGCGAAAGCATAAACTGGGTTCCGTTGATGAGCGCAAGACCTTCCTTCGATTTTAGGCGAAGCGGTTCCATGTCGAGTTCGTGGAGAACATCAGCAGATTCGCGCTTCTGTCCCTTGTAGTAAACCTCTCCCATTCCGAGCATTGCAAGTGTTATGTGAGCCAACGGAGCCAAGTCGCCCGATGCACCAAGCGAACCAAGCTGATATACAACTGGAGTTATGCCCTTGTTGTAGAAATCAACAAGACGCTGAGCCGTTGATACGCAAACGCCCGATATACCATATGACATATTCTTGACTTTCAAGAACATCATCAGGCGGACAATGCGCTGTTCAACCTCTTCGCCCATACCGCAGGAGTGAGATTTAATAAGGTTTTCCTGAAGCTGCTCAAGTTCATTTTCCGATACCGAAGTATTGCACAGCGAACCAAAACCGGTAGTGATGCCATAAATCGGCTTTTCACGGTTCTTCATCTTCTCGTCCAAGTAGTTACGGCAATGCTCTATGTTTTTTATTGCCTCTTCCGACAAGGCTATTTCACATCCGCTTTCAATGATTTCTTCTAATTTGTCAAGCGTTAATCTTTCTGTTCCAATGTAATATGTTTCCATTATGAAATATTTTTATTGCTTTTGTTTTTATCTGTTCTTGTACATTTGTTCGTAATACTTTGCATAGTCGCCCGAGACTATCCTGTTGAGCCACTCCTCGTTAGCCAGATACCAGTCGACAGTCTTTTCGATGCCTTCTTCGAACTGCAACGACGGCTTCCATCCAAGTTCGGTCTGCAACTTTGTAGAATCGATAGCATAGCGCAAATCGTGTCCAGCCCTGTCGGTAACGTAGGTTATCAACTTTTCGGAAGTTCCTTTCTCGCGACCGAGCTTTCTGTCCATAACTTCGCATAACTTCTTGATTAATGCGATGTTTGTCCATTCGTTGTTGCCACCTATATTATATGTTTCGCCATTCTTGCCATTGTGGAAAATGCAGTCGATTGCACGAGCGTGGTCGATAACGAACAACCAGTCGCGAACGTTGAGTCCCTTACCATAGATTGGAATTGGCTTGTTGTTCTTTATATTGTTGATTGACAACGGAATAAGCTTTTCTGGGAACTGATTTGGACCATAATTGTTGGAGCAATTCGACAAAACAACATTCATTCCGAAAGTGTGGTGGTAAGCACGAACGAGGTGGTCGGAACTAGCCTTCGATGCCGAATACGGCGAACGTGGCGAATATGGAGTTGTCTCCTTGAAGAAACCTTCGTTGCCAAGCGAACCGTAAACCTCGTCGGTGGATATGTGGTAGAAACGCTTGCTGTCGTAGTCGCCCTTCCAGAAGTCGCGGGCAGCAGTCAGCAGGTTTGCTGTTCCGACAAAATTCGTGTAAATGAATTCGAGCGGATTGGTAATGCTACGGTCAACGTGGCTTTCGGCTGCAAGATGTATTATCGCATCGGGCGAATACTTTGCAAACAGCGACTTTATTGCTTCATAGTCAACAATGTCAACCTTTTCAAACTTATAGTTAGGAGCTTTTTCTACATCCTTCAGGTTTTCAAGATTGCCTGCATACGTCAGTTTATCTACGTTAACAATTTGATATTCAGGATATTTATTTACAAATAATCTCACTACGTGCGAGCCAATAAAACCAGCTCCTCCTGTTATAAATATAGTCTTC
>CACWOG010000334.1 GCA_902762455.1 uncultured Bacteroidia bacterium
TATGAGAAGATTATTGCTATTATTATTAATAGGTATGGTCTTTCCGTCTTTATTCTATGCGCAGGACAGGCAGAATGGAAATGCCGTACAAGGTAAGGACGCAGAATATGCGTTTGAACAGTTGGAGGTAAAACCTGAGTATCCCAATGGAAATGAAGGACTTGGAAAATATTTGTCGGAAAATATAAAGTACCCGAAAAAGGCTTTGAAAAATGGCGTTAGTGGAAAAGTATTCGTCCAGTTTGTAATCGATAAGACAGGAAAGGTTACTAATGTTGTGGCTGTTAGGGGAGTAGAAAAGTCGCTTGACAAGGAAGCTGTCCGTGTTATCAAGTCAATGCCGAAGTGGAAACCAGGAATGAAAGATGGTCAGCCAGTGAAGGTAAAATATACGATTCCGATTAATTTCAAATTCTAGGCGCAAGTAAAATGTTTGAATGTCAGAACGATGAGTTGGAAAAGGCGGTGCTTGTCGGTATTGTAAACCGAATGCAGACGCGCGAGCAGGTTGATGAGTATCTTGCTGAACTTGATTTCCTTGCTAATACCGCTGGCGTAGAGCCGGTTAAGAGATTCGTGCAGAATGTTGATTCTCCGAATACTCGTACCTACGTTGGAACTGGAAAACTGGAGGAAATCAAGCTGTATATTCAGGAGAATGAAATTTCATTGGTAATTTTCGACGACGAGTTGCAGCCCACACAACTTCGTAACATTGAGCGCGAATTGCAGGTGAAAGTCCTTGATAGGACAAATCTGATTCTTGATATTTTTGCACAGAATGCTCGCACGGCACACGCAAAGGCTCAGGTAGAACTAGCTCAGTACCAGTATCTTTTGCCACGGTTGGCAGGTATGTGGACTCACTTGGAACGTCAGCGTGGAGGTATCGGAATGCGTGGACCTGGAGAAACTCAGATTGAGATTGACCGCCGTATAGTTCTTGACAAGATTGCCCGACTGAAAGTTGATTTGCAGAAGATTGACAAGAATATGGTGCAGCAGAGGAAAAACCGTACTGGCATTGTTCGTGTCTCGCTGGTCGGATATACCAATGTTGGCAAATCAACGATAATGAACCTCATTAGCAAGTCGGAAGTGCTGGCGCAGAACAAGTTGTTTGCAACTCTCGACACCACAGTGCGTAAGGTTGTGATAAACAATTTGCCGTTCCTGTTGAGCGATACCGTTGGTTTCATCCGCAAGTTGCCCACAACCTTGATTGAGTCGTTCAAGTCAACGCTTGACGAGGCTCGCGAGTCCGACCTGATTGTTCATGTGGTTGATATTTCGCATCCTTGTTTTATGGAGCAGATGGAGGTTGTGGAGCAGACTTTGAAGGACATAGGAATCGTTGATAAACCAATGTTGGTGGTTTTCAATAAGATAGATGCGTTTACCTTTGTCAAGAAGGATGAGGACGACCTTACTCCGATGAAAAAGGAAAACTATTCGCTTGACGACTTGAAAGAAATGTACTTTGCTAAAAATGAGAACTGTGTCTTTGTTTCGGCTACCGATTTGCAGAATATTGACGAGTTCAAAGCAAAACTTTTCGAGATGGTGAAGAAAATCCATTTCGACAGGTACCCGTACAATACGATTTAGATTCTTAGCAGTCTGCTACAATAATTACATCATTATTTTGAAACATCCAGCAAAGTGTCTGAATATTCAAACTTTAACCCAGAAATTTCTTCAAATTCCCTGCCGCTGTCGAGAATGTCCTCGTCGTCGGCTTCGTAGTGCCATACGATTGTAATGCCTTCGTTACCTTTGAGTTTCTTGAAAAAATTGTACAGGAACTTTGCGGAACTCGTGTTGAAATAACCCAGCGAAAAGTGAATTCTTAGGTTGCGGTTCTCTGCGTATTTTGTTGATACTATGTTGTTTAGCTTTGCGAATATCTCAGTTGGATTTTCCGGTATGATGACACCCCATACGCAGAGGTCTCCGTTTTCCTCGTAAATATGTGGCGTTTTTCCTGTTGCTTCTACTAGTACTTTCATTTTCTATCTGTTGAGAATTAGAATAAGGACCTTTCTCTATAATTTTAAGTGCAAATTCTGTTCCAAGCTCTTTATGTTTTACAAGCCAAACTTCACCAAAAGAACCTTCACCTAACATTTTTTCCCTTATATAATGATTATCAATA
>CACWOG010000335.1 GCA_902762455.1 uncultured Bacteroidia bacterium
AATTTCTACTTAATGGATTAACGAAAGGAACTTCTTATACATATTGGGCTTACATAAAGGTTGTTGATGAATCCATAACAACGGATCAATATTCGGCAGTAACCCTGACAGAGGGCGATAGAGGTCCTGGCGGAGGTATAATTTTCTATGCTGATGACAACAACGGTTTTGCTCTTGAATACTATGTACCAGGACAAATGGGTCCTGATAATGAGTTTGGAGACTCTGCAATATGGGGTTCAAACGCAGGCATTGCATTGAATACCGATGCACCAAGCTCTATAACAGTTTCGGGAAGAACAAACACCGAAGCTATTGTAAGTTATCACAATAGAATCGGTTTCACCAATGAGTATGCCGCACTGAAGTGCTATCAGTCTGCACAGGGAGGCAAGAACGATTGGTATTTGCCGACAAGCGTTGAAATACAGGCATTGTTTGACTCTGATTATGATGAAGAATTGTATCCAAATTATGATGGTTACTGGACTTCGGACGAACAGGATGCAGGAAATGCAATAGCCTATATTGTTTCATACGACACAGGTTCATCGTATAACCGTCAAACAACGCCCAAGGAAACTTTGTTGAATTATATACTTGTACGTAGATTCTAACAGTAATACCTACTTGTAATTGGAAAAGGCCGTCTGATGTACGGTCTTTTTTTTTTACATAACTTTGGCTATATCTAACTTTGAAACGAAATTCCACAATCTAATTTATTATTAATCGGCAGTAAAAAAGTTATCGGCTTATCGGATTCACTAGGATCGTTTCTTCGGCTATCACACAGAGTTTTTGTGCCTTAACAGAGTAAAAGTTATGCGTTTTTGCTCAACCGTCAACTTTCTAAAGAGCCGTATTGTCTTATGTATGTCTGATAGTGTATATAGCGGAACACCAATACCAAATAAAAGACAGCAAGAATGAAGAGTTTTTACTTTGGAGTTTTTAATCCTTTACACAGCGCACCGAAAAGCCATCGCCTTTGCTGCTGTAGTTTGACACAATGCCTGCATAATTGTAGTATATGTATCTGTAGTAAGCATTGCCACTATAATACTCGTATTCTGTTGCCGACCAGAAATATGCAAACGAAGCAAAGTTTCCGTAAACCTTTCCATCGAAGCTACCTGCTGGCAATACGGAGAAACCGGATTTTCCAAACGAAGAATTTCTTTCAAGCGAACCATCATTCCATAGTTCTGCCTTGGTTGCCAGTTGTGAACCGACATTTTCTCCGCCCAAAGCCGTCTTCAGTTGCTTCCAATCCGAATTAGTTGGCAGATGCCATCCGCTAGGGCAAGCATTCTCGGCAGCGTACCAATTGTACAAATATCCATATTGCGCAACATTCTCGGCACTTCCATTCGGATAATACACATGCGGCTTGTTACTCTTTGATGTGCCGATTGGTATGTCCTTGGAATAGCGAAGGTTTTCCGCCATCCATACTTTATTTCCTACCTTTATAGTGCGATACGAATTTCCGTCACGGGAATCCACATATCTGCCAGTATCTCCAACCGGCATATATGATGAATACTTCTGAGAAACACTATCCGAAATGTTTATTCCACACAATGCATCAGCGGTACATACAAACATACCGACAAGCACTAGTAATATATATGGAACAAACCTGTTCATACTATGCGAATATCTTGCAAATATAATTTAATTATCAAAATAAAATACAAAAAATTCAATTTTATTTTATCCATGTGTACAAAAAAAGCTAATTAGCTGTTGCACAATCAATGGAAAGCACCTTAGAATATAAGTTTTCAACATCTTTATCTCCATAATACTCAATCAGATTGACAACAGCGGCCTCAATTTCTTCGGGCGGATAAATTTTGGATTCCGAAAAACTATTCAGGAACCTAATCATAAAGAAAACATCGAACTTTGCAAACATCCGCTTCACAAAACTTCTGCAGTCGGAAGTGTTTTTGCGGCATTCATCAACCAAAGACTTGAATTTCTGCTCACCTACAAACTCAATAATCTCGCGTGGAATCGTCGAATCACCATCGTAAAGACTTGGAAATGCCGAATAGAAGTCCTTGAGAAGCAAAAACAATCCAAAATTATAAACCTTGCACGAACCTGTCTCAATTATTTTCTTTACCGAACG
>CACWOG010000336.1 GCA_902762455.1 uncultured Bacteroidia bacterium
TGGAGGAAAATGGCAACCAATAAGATAAACCATCCGATACACAGCAAAGCTATGCTGGAGATAAGGATGTCTAAGACTCGTTTGAAAAAGTGTTTGTACATAAAACAAAAAAACTTATACAACTACTTGTATAGAACTTACATGATTACTTATGCAGAACTTAGGCAAATACTTGGACACAACTTAGGCAACAACTTGTGCAGAACTTAGGTAAATACTTGGACACAACTTAGGCAATTACTTATGCAGAACTTAGGCAACAACTTGTGTAGAACTTAGGTAATTACTTATTCAACATCTAACTTACTTACATGACAATGAGCGAATATGTATGCTTTGGATCATTTTTGTTCCCGTTAGACTTAACAATACCTATTTTCATCAGATTTCGTAATCTGGAAGAGACCGTTCGTGATGATTTTCCAGTATGCTTCTCTAACTGGGATCTACTCACTTCTACATTACTTGCCATGAAAACCACTATTTGACGTTCCAAATCATCCAATGCATTCCAAGCATCTTCACCCACGCTTTTTATAGCTTTATCCTTGCGCCGAATATTACGCATAACAATATTGTTCTTTAAGGTAAGGCGTACAGATTGTCCTGGTTCACAATACACAGGGTCTTCAAGAAAGAAGGTTTCCATATCAGCATAGATACGTTTCACACCTTCATTCAATTCCCTTACCCAACCAAAATCGGTAAGCACACGTGATATTCTAGGATTTCGTGCATATCTGGTTTCCTTAATATTTTCAACAGTAACAATATTTGGTAATTTGCCGGGGCTTTCTATTTCCAGCCTATCATCATACATGCTTACCAAAATATATTTGCCGCTCATGGCATATTCACGATGTGTTACTGCATTGACAATACCCTCAAGCCAAGCAAATTCAGGATATTCCGGAACAATTTGAAATGTTCCTGTTTTTTTATCCAAGGCCGTAAACTCTCTTAATTGTGTGGAGATGAAATCTTTCGCTTTTTCTATGATGCGCAAAATGGGGAAATCCAAGCTTTTATCCCTCGTAATATTAATTTCTGTTCCCGTTTTTGCTTCGTTGCCTTCATATCTGACAAAACGTATTCGACAATTCGGATAAAACTGTTCTATATTCCGCGCAAACAACAATACTGCTGCGTTTGTAATCCGCACGATTCCATTTTGTTGTTTGACAAAGCCCCTCGCTCTCAACAATTGTTCATACGACACATCTTTCGCTTGAAGAATCTCTCGGTATCGTTCCAATAATTCTTCGTCAAGATCATCAATCGTTGCATCCATATTGCACTCATCTTCATAATGACGAATGCTCTTGCCATATTCCAAATTGCGCAAATCATCACCCTTCATTTCCTTGGTACGGTCAGCAATACGAAGATAAACGGAATCGTTGACTGTGCGGATTACCTGATCAGGACTTGCCTCGATATGTAAGAGTAGTATTTTATCAGTTTTTCCCGACACATTGACAACATCCAAAAACTCTTCCTTATACAACGGCATGGGCTTGCAGAAATCTTTGGGAGCCGCCACAAAAGCATTGATTTTATCCGTCCCGAAAGCGTTGATGCCTTCCACTTTCCTCGTCTTGTCGCTAATACCAATAACAATTGTGCCACCTTCTGCATTAGCAAAAGCACTAATCAATGGAGCTATTTCGGCCACCTTCACTTGGCCGGATTTTCTGTCGAAAAGTTTGTTTTCCGGCTCATTAACGAAGTAGTCAAGCGTAAGTGTTGGCCTAATTTTGGAACGGGTCTGCATCGTCTGTGTCTTTATCGATTCGAGTGCAAAAGTACAAAAAAGTGAAGTTGTGGCTATGATTTCGATTTTTTTGCCCCTCGTATCTCCACCTTGCTCATTCTTTTTCTTTGAGCATTACTTCCTACATTGTTTCCAAGGTTATCACGCTTATGTTTCATTGGAATATAATATTTCGTACCCCTTCCATGTCCTTCCGACTCCAAGAAAACCTGAACGTTCTTGCAAGAAAAAGGCTCCTGCGCCTTTGTTGGCGAAATGGAGGAAAATGGCAACCAATAAGATAAACCATCCGATACACAGCAAAGCTATGCTGGAGATAAGGATGTCTAAGACTCGTTTGAAAAAGTGTTTGTAC
>CACWOG010000337.1 GCA_902762455.1 uncultured Bacteroidia bacterium
TGCGGTCCATACAACTTGCCGACTTCTTCCGGCACAGAATAATTGACGAACAGAAAATCGGTAAATTCATCCTTGCCCAAATCCTCGCCATACATTGCCGCTACAGCAAGGTCGTTTAGCAAAGTGTTGCCTTCCGGTATCATTGTCAGCAACTTATAGTTGCGAACTGTCTTTACGATGTCGGAATAGTTGTACGGAAAAGTCTTGTACATGCCGTCGATGCCAAACTCGTACTTGCTAGAATCGGAAAGCACCTCGTTGTATTTTTCAAGCGGAAGCATCGGTTCCCAAGTCCTTTCCAAATAAGTATCAGGCATTTTCTTGTCGTTCACCTCGACAACCCACTTAGGCAAAGTGCTTGTGTAATAGGTTGATGTCATCCATTGTCCAGAGTTCTGGTCGAACCAGTAGGCTGCATCGGCGGCATATCCGCCCGAAAGCACGGCAGCATATTTCGACAGCGACATGCTTATGACCTTCGACTTCCCTCGGCTGAAAAGTTTGGCCTCGTCGCTGAAAGTCGTCGAAAGCATCTGCGTAGGCGACACACGACCGTCGGCATCCTTGGAGCCACCGACAGCAGTTTCCTTCTTTTCGGAGTATATGCAGTCGATTTTTTCGCCAGTCAGCTTGTTAAACCAATAGTTTGACACAATGCCGTGACTACATGGTTCTGCGCCGGTTACGATTGTTGCATAGCCTGGAGCCGTCTGTGTAAGCGAATAATTGTAGTTGGCATTCACGCAATAGCTTCCGTTTATCGCAAGCCGCTTGAATCCCTTGTCTCCAAAATTGTCCCAAAAACGGTCAATGTAGTCCTGACGCATCTGTTCAACCACTATGCCAATCACCAATTTCGGCTTGTCAGACGGAATCGACGACTCAATTTGAGCCTTAATAACAACTGGAAATATGCTTAAAAGCAATAATAATATGCATACCTTATTTTTCATATTGCGAATATAAGGCGACAAACGAAAGTACAAAACGTCGACAATTGCATTTTTTTAACAACATCGTGTTACAAAAGGTAGAAAAGTGGCTTTTATGTCATTTTAAGTTAAATTCTTGTTAAGGATAATTTAAAAAAGGAAAGTATTTTTTACCTTTGCGACAATGAAAAGGAAAAGTCTTGCATCGTGGAGCATCATAATGCTGTCGGTTTCGATGGTTGTCCTCACCGCACTTCAGGTGAGCCACATAACATCGTCGTACAAGAAATCGGCAGAAATAATCGAGCGTGCCATCAACGAAGCTATCAACCAGACAATCATAACCTTGGAGAAGCAGGAGGTTGCTATTTTCGTCTATGACAAGTTCAAGGCGCAGAACAACGCCACAAAAAACGGACTGCCACAAAACAAGCCAAGCGTAAACTCCACAATGACATCGTACTTCGACGAGGAAAACATTCCGAGCAATGCTGTCCGTTTCTCCGACAAGCACTCCTACTCCATTAAGGATGAAGACGTTGACGCTGTAGGAGCCTATTACCTAGGACAACTTTCCGACCCGAGTTCGCACTTCAACAAGCTGGCAATACAGTTGGAAGCCGAGTTCACAAGCAGGCAGATACCTATAGAAAAAAGATTTGACGCCGAAACCATCGAGCGCGTAATGAACCGTACACTCACTTCGTTCGGCATCGACATGGACTTCGAGTTCGCCATTGTCAACGACGAGAACTTGGAAATCAAGATTGCCTCCAAAAACTTCGACATCAACAGGTTGGACTTGTGCTACAAGTACAATATGACACCAGGGAACGTAATGGAGAATCCAAACCTTTTCCTCGTTGACTTTCCCGAAAAGAAGAGCGCGATTTTTGCATCAATCTACTCGCAGGTACTTCTTTCTCTGCTTGTTTCCATATTGTTCATCGTAACTTTCGGCATTGCAATCTTCTCAATTCTAAGGCAGAAGAAACTCGACACCGTCAAGACCGACTTCGTGAACAACATGACCCACGAGTTCAAGACGCCTATTGCAACAATCAAGCTCGCAGCTACAGCAATCAAAAGTCCGCAGGTAAGCAAGGAGACAATATCGGGCATGGCTGAAGTAATACTTCAGGAGACTTCGAGGATGACGCAGCACGTGGAACAGGTGTTGCAGATTG
>CACWOG010000338.1 GCA_902762455.1 uncultured Bacteroidia bacterium
GAAACGATTGGTGCATTTGCTATACTTACGGCATATTGGTTCAGCAGAGGATACACAATCACCTTCATCCCGCTTCTGGTTCTCGGACTTTCCCTGTTCATCATCCAGCTCTTCGAGCACGACTCAAAGCAGGAAGAACATCTTGGAAAATCTTTCCTTGCACTGATATACATTGCTTTACCTCTTAGCATTGCAACCTACATCGGACAAACCGACAACCAGCTCATTATGGCGACATTCATCCTTATTTGGGTTGCTGACACTATGGCATACTTGGTAGGCTGTTCAATTGGAAAGCACAAGATTTTCGAACGCATATCGCCAAAGAAATCGTGGGAAGGTGCAATCGGCGGATTCGTATTTACCGTAACAGCTGCAGCATTTGGCGGTTATCTTTTCCCGAAACTTGGATTTGAAGTATGGCAGTGGTGTGTAATCGGTGCTATGGTTGGCATTTTCGGAATACTTGGTGACTTTATCGAATCGATGTTCAAGCGTAGCGCAGAGGTAAAGGATTCGGGCAACATAATCCCCGGACACGGCGGTCTGCTCGACAGGCTCGACAGCTTTATCTTCACAATTCCGTGGATAGCGATAGCGATGTGGGTGATGAGGACTATTTAATTTACGACAATTCTGCTTATTTATCTGGACATCAACAATCAAATTATCCAATCATTGCATTTCTCCTATTCTTCACAAAGAACCCCACCAACAGAATCGACGACACCAGATACGAACACGAGTTTACCACACAAGCACCCTCAATATTCCACATCGGAATAAGCCAGAATGCAAGAGACAAAGTTACGACAAGTCCTGCAAACGATCTCAAAAGCAAGATTTTTAGCCGTCCTAATGCCGAAAAATAATTGAACAACACCAATGCTACTGCATTTGCGGCAATTCCTATGGCAAGCATCAGAATCACAATCTTTGCCTCGCCAAAACCGTCACCAAAAACAAATTCAAAAACCGACATCGGCACACAAGCAGCAACAGCAATACAAAACACTGTAATAGCGAGAGTTATAAGCGTCACCCTACGAGTTTCGCGCCAAGCCTCGATGGTGTCGCCCATCTTCAGCACCTTGGAATACTGCACCAAGGCCATACTGCGACTGAAAACCCAAATGGCTTCAGAAATAGTCACGCCAACCGAAAATATGCCCACTGACGACATATCTGCATATATACCTATCAAATAAAAGCACAACCTTGCATTCAGAAACTGCATAAACGCACTGAGTTCCTCCTGCCATCCAAAATTGAACGCCTTCTTAAAAGTATCGAAACTAAACGCAAAACGTATTCGACCGAAAATCCTATGCGTAAACACCTGACAGATTACCAGCACAATGAAATACGAGAGAATCTGTGCGTAAAAATATGCGTGATAACCTATTTCTGGCAAAAAATAATTGAAGGCAAGCATAAACACCAGCAACAATGCCGACATAAGCAAGGTGGCAAGGTTGTACTGAAAAATCCTCTGCACGCCAAGGAACAGCGACGAATGGAAAGTTATGCATCCCGACAGCACTGCCACCACAAAGAACGGAAGTACCGGCATCGAAGCATCGGTAAAGGCGACAAGCACAGCCGCAACCGCCGAGACAATGAATGTCCACAGGAATGCAAGTGTCGCCAACGGAGAATGTCCGATTTTCTTCAGAAAGAAGGATACACTACTGTTTGTCAGTATGTTGGTGAATGTTGCGACAAGACTTATGTCGGCGGCAAAGATAGCAATAAAACCCTTGCCTTCGCTGCCCCACATCTGCGTAGTGAAGATTACCGCAGCGAAATTGAGCAGCAGTATCATCACCTTGGCGAGCGCCGTTGATACAAAATCCTTGTCGATGTTAAAAGTTTTCATTGAAGGCACAAAAATACAATATTATTTACGATTTACGAATTACGATTTTAGATTGATGCGTTGAACTTTGAACTTTCAAACCTTCAAACGGGCATAGCCCAATCAAACGGCGTAGCCATATAAACGCCGCAGGCATTCAAACGGGCGTAGCCCATCAAACGGTGAAGCCATTCAAACTTTTAAATCGTAAAACCATCTAATTATGAATTATTGAT
>CACWOG010000339.1 GCA_902762455.1 uncultured Bacteroidia bacterium
TCTACAGTTACCGAAATAGATATGGATGTCCCTTCGGGTGAATATATGCTAAGAATTGAAACTACGAATGGAATACTAACACATAAGATATTGGTTATAAAATAATTTGGGAACTATATAAGTTGACTAAATTCTATACTAACAATAGGTCATTACGCAAGTTAGAATGCTTTAACAGCCAAAGGCAGAGGAAACTTGTTTACTATGCTGAGGCGCAAAAGCATCTGAAAAGCAAACAATAACGAGATACGAAACGGAGGAGCGTAATATTGTTCAACTATGCGAAACTCCTTCACGAAACGTAGTGAGTAACTCTTTTCACGGGAGATTCCGCATAGACAGGCTCACACGACACGTTCCTTAGTCGGTTCGCTTTGTCTTGTGGAATGACTAAGGAGCCTATAACAAAAAGGACATTGTGTCAACACGTATATAGTTACCTTTTTGTCTGTGACGGATATTTTTTACTTTTGTGCCATATAAAAAATACTAACATGAGGGAACACACAAAAACTTTCGCTTTCATAAAAGCAATGACCATAATTTTGGTCAGCCTGACATCGTTGCAGTCGGCAGCGCAAATCGCTAAAGCATTTGATTTCAACATTGCCAACACCGATTTTGTAGATACGGTGAAAATAAAAATCTGGGACGGAGCCGCTGTAGTTCCGGTAGAGATTAACGGAGTTGTAAGAAACATGCTGTTCGACACTGGTGCGCAGACTGGCTTCTGGATAGGAGAAGAGGAAGACTGGATGATAGCATCGGGCGACAGTGTAAGAACCGTCGATTCGCAAAAAGCATCGTATAAGAAAGCTATTCACAAGTGCCCGACCATTAAGATGGGCAACATTAGCATCGAAAACTACCCTATTATTGTTGACAACGGCTTAAGCCAATACACCTGCGGAATTATTGATGGCGCTCTTGCGTTCGACCTTATCTGCAAAAAAGGCCTTTCGTTCAAATTCGACACGAAAGACAGCCTGATGATAGTAACCGACCGCAAGGGATTCTTCGCCAAGGAGGAGAAAGGACATAAAATACTGAAATACGATTCGAGCAGACCGACATTTTTCGTAAACTTCCCGTTTTCCAAAATCAGGATGCTCTTCGACTCGGGAAATGTAGGTGGCTGGTTCGACCTTCCTCAAGAGCTGCTTGACCGCTGGGGGAAAAGCGACCAGAAAATGAAACAGAAAATAGATGAAATGACTTTACATTCAGACACTTCAGTTCTATCGCGCGCTGGTATTTTCGGTGCCACCTACGACACAGTCGCCTACAGGATTCTTCGTATTCCGCAGGTAGAAATTGGAGACCTTACATTTAAGGACTTGTGTATTTCGACCAATACTGCCATGCTGAAACTTGGTACGGCCGTAATGCAACACGCATCTCTTATTATCGATGCTCCGAAACGGCGCTTTGTGCTGCTTCCTCACGATGGAAAGTCGGAAGTTGTTGTTGCAAACAAAATAACAAGGGGACTCTCATTTAGACCAGCCGAAGATGGCGACACTCTTGGCGTAGCAAGGGCTATTGTAAAAAAAGGTTTGGATGCATACAAAAAAGGCGTTCGCTCTGGCGACTACCTGATAAGCATCGACGGAATTCCTATTACAGATTATTGCACATTTAGGTTGCTGGAACCGCATGACGATATAATGCATTATGTACTCCGCAGTCCCGAAGGGGAAATAAAAGAAGTGGACTTGTAATATGATGCAAGAGTTTGTTTAAAGCAAAAGCCTACTTCATAACACAAATATTTCTATTCCTTTACGATTTTTTCTGTTCGAATCGCTCAATGAGCTTGCGGTGTACTGAGTTTGTCGAAGTATCGAAGTAATATATCCTCACCACATACACCCCGCTTGACAAATTCTCAACATTGCAAACCACATTGCCGGAGTTCACTTCCACGCGCTTTACAACCTGTCCCAAAGCATTTACAATCTCAATTTCGAAAATTATTTCCGAGAAGGTAATGTTTAGAATGTCGTTGGTGGGGTTCGGAAAGATGGAGATTTCCGAAACACCATTGTCTTCAATGCCTACAACATCTGTAAATACTGCCAAG
>CACWOG010000340.1 GCA_902762455.1 uncultured Bacteroidia bacterium
GTCCCTAACATCCGGCAATGCACGCGAAACTATTACGGACATCGAATAGTCTATGTATGCCGACTTCATTTCATCTTCGACACTAATCGAAATTATCTTTGCTCTTCCTTCTTCTTCAAGCATTTTCTATCTCAATTTATTTCTAATATTCTTATAATCAAATCCTTGTGTTTTACACAAAATTGTTGCTAAATTACAAAATTCTGTACATATAGCCAAGTCAAGACCACCATTTTTTTAACAAAATTTGTTTATAATTGTGAACATCGCAAAGCCCACTCGCACAGAGGCATCCAATAAAAAAGCGAAAAAACGGTCACGGTTATTAACAAAAATGAACAAGATATTAACAATTTGCATTTTATTTGAGAAAAAGATTTGGAGATTTATAGTCTTTTTATACTTTTGCTAAAAATATCTATTAGTATTAAACACAAAAAAAATTTTTACGATGAACAAAGTAGAATTAGTTGAAAAAATGGCTGCAAAGGCAGGCATGACAAAGGCAGACGCAAAGCGCGCATTGGACGCTTTCTTGGAAAGCACACAGGAAACCTTAAAGAAGGGTGAATCATTGACTCTCATCGGATTCGGTTCATTCAGCGTATCGAAGAGAGCTGCAAGGACTGGTCACAATCCTCAGAAGCCAAGCGAAACCATTAAGATTCCAGCAAAGAATGTTGTAAGATTCTCAGCAGGTGCAACTCTTAAGAAGGCTGTTAACTCCAAGAAGAAATAAGACGCTTTGCAACAAACGACATTAAAGGGGACTTAATGTTCCCTTTTTTTTCATTATGGAAGCTCAAGAAATAATAGAATTGCTCACAAATTATGTGACAGAAGAAAGGTTGCAGACGCTCAACAGAGTTCTTGACGACCGTACCAGCTACATTTCAGTGGTTTTGGAAGACATTTTCCAGACACACAATGCCTCCGCAGTGCTCCGTAGCTGCGACTGCTTTGGCGTACAACACGTCAACTTCATAGAAAACCGCTACAGCTATATGGAAAACAAGGATGTGGCAATGGGTTCGTCGCAGTGGCTCAGCATTACGCGCTACAACCAGAAGGAAAACAACACACTGGATGCAATCAAGGCTATACGGGATGCAGGATATAGGATTGTCGCCACTACTCCGCACACAAACGATGTCCTGATAAAGGACTTCGACATCACCAAAGGCAAATTTGCACTGTTCTTCGGCTCGGAAAAGCCTGGTCTGTCCGACATTGTAATGGACAATGCCGATGAATTTGTCCGCATTCCGATGTACGGATTCACCGAAAGCTTCAACATTTCGGTATCGGCGGCTCTTTGCCTCTACGAACTGACAACAAAATTAAGAAATTCCAACATCGACTGGCACCTGTCGCAACAAGAGAGAACAGAACTGCTCGCACAATGGCTGAAACTAAGCGCACGAAGCGCAGAGGGACTGATTAGAGAATATGAGAGACGAAATGTAGCAGCGCAATGATTTGCGCTGATATAAAAAATTGCGTTGTATAATCTCGGCGCAATGATTTGCACCGAAAAACACGAAAATTATTTCAGTTTTACAAATTTGGCATTCCTTGTTCCATCGCCGTTGGATACGGAAATATTGTAGATGCCTGCGGTGTATTCCGACACATCAAGCCTCAAAACATTCCTTCCAGAAAATACGCACCTGCCATAAGCATCGTACACACTGACATCAAAATCGCCATCCACACCCGACAATTCAAGCATATCGGCTGCCGGATTAGGAGAAACCGACAACCGTTCTACCATTTGCATATCGACAAAATCCTCATCCTCTGTTTCACCATGCAGATATGAATACTTTGCAACCGCAGCATCAACAGCCTCAGTCAGGCGCGAAAACGAATCGGCAGCAAACAAGGCAATACAAACCTTTGCGGTATCACCGACGCCAATGCTCATAGCACCCGCACCCGTATATTGCACAATGTCGTTTGTTACATCTGTTATAGAAGTATTGGTTATCATATAGTACTTTTCCAAATCGGAAAAGCCATCCGAAATGTCAACCGCACCATCGCCATGACTGCACTGTCGCCCACCATGCGCAGGGCATGAGTAGGCAAACTTGCGAGCCACATCGTAACGGCTAACATTTTCAACAGGTTCGTACAAATCCCAGTCGGCAAAAAGTCCAAAGCAATAGCCATCTACAGGTTCCAGACCTTTGTTGATTATTCCATATTCGGCAAGTATGTAGTTTCCACCATCGGCATAAACATCAAGCGTAATCTCCAGATTGCGTGAATTATAGTCCAAAGTATCCGTCATTTTTGCAACCACATGCGTAATAGCCAATGTATCATCTACATAATGAGGATATTCAACTACCGAAAAATCGGTAATTTGGCGCACAGAACTGTAAACTTCAGTTCCAGAAATGCCAGAAATTATACCGCAGTCGTAGAACAATTCATAATAATCGTCAAGGTAGAAGCCATGACCGACTTCGGTATTCATATCCACATAGCCAAGCCTTCCGTTTCCTGCCACCGAAAGGTTAAGACGACCAGTATTTACATCGACAAAACCGCCATTTACGGGCACATCGACAATCTGCACATTGGTAAATTCATCCGAAACAAAGGTTATCTTCAGCTTTACCGTCAGTTCCTGCGGAGCATCGGGCAATACCTCAAGCCTTATCAGTTCTATACTATCATTCTGCATCGAAGCCAGATAACCAAACTGCAATTCGTCAGTAACAACCTCAATATATGGGCTTTCGACAGAAAACAACATCCTCAAACCCGACCTCGAACCTAAATAATTGGTAATCTTTCCAGTAATGTCAACAAAATTGTCGTACCTGTCGAACACAGCCTCGTTGAAACGCGTAGAATAAAGGCTGTCCTCGGATATTGTCAAGGCATGATACAAATTCAATCGACC
>CACWOG010000341.1 GCA_902762455.1 uncultured Bacteroidia bacterium
TCCTTATCGAGGCCCCAGATCTTCTCGCCGTCGATATAGAGGTCGGAGGACGAATACCCGGGCACGACCACCGTGGGGTAATCGAACGTGCCGGGCTGCAATTCGTCCGCCGCGGCGGGCGTCAGGAGCGTCAGTATCAGCGTGATGCACAGCAGAACGGATAACGGTTTCTTCATTTTTATCTTCCCCTTTTCGTTTTCGGGAACCGTCCTCTTTTATCTGAACCTGTAAGCCCTTACGTAATCCACCTTGAATTCCGCTTTGAACGTCTTTTTGTCGTTTCTTTCCTTACGGTGCTGTTGATGTCGCGTAGGAAGGCACTGAAAAATGGAATCAGGTTCAAGTGGGATGCCACAGTTAAGCAGTTGGTGCTGAATTTTACACTCCCGTTGATTGCAGGAGGAGTCTTCTGCATTGCTTTGATAATGCAAGGTTATTATGGGCTGACATCGTCGGTAATGCTTTTATTTTATGGTATGGCGTTGTTGTGCTCGCAGAAATATACCTATTCATCGCTACGCTTCCTTGCTTATGCGGAACTGCTTCTGGGACTGATAGACTGCTTTGTGGTCGACTATGCGTTGCTTATCTGGTTTGTCGGTTTCGGAATACTTCATATAGTTTATGGAATCGTTTTTATTATAAGGCATAAAGGGGAGAAGTAATTATGATTTCCAAACTTGAAGGGTTGAACAAGGCTTTTGAAAGTCGCATACGCTTGGGCATCATGTCTGTGCTGATGGTCAACGATGAGGTTGACTTCTCGACACTCAAGTCGTTGCTCGAAGTGACCGACGGCAACTTGGCAAGCCATACCCGAAGCCTTGAGGAACAGGGTTATATCCGTTGCGAGAAGCAATTCATTGGTCGCAAGCCTAATACGCGCTATTCGGTTACCGAAGAAGGCAGGAAGGCCTTTAAGCAGCACGTTCAGGCCCTGTCGGATTTGTTGAACGCATAGGAACAAAATTTTTTTTGATTATATACTTTGAAATGCAAAGTGCTTTTTAGAAACAAGAATAAAATAACAAATTAAAAATTAGTATCATGGAAAGCGAAATGAACACAGGTGCTGCAATGAACCAGCAAACAAGTCAAGAAAAGGAGATGAAAAACTCTCAAGTTGTTAACAAACAGGTAGTATCGACTGCAAATTCTCAAAAGCCGGGATTCTTCAAGAGGCATCATACGAGTGTAAAGTTAGTGGTTATCATTCTGATAAGCCTTGTCTTCCTTATTCCTCAAATCATTATCCAGAATCTCATAGATGAGAGAAATCTAACTATGGAAGAGGCAAGCAGCGACATCAAGGAGAAAAGTGGTGGCCCCAATAGAGTTTCTGGACCTTACATCAAGTTGACAGAAATTGACACCTCGGAGAATGAAACTCCTAACGGAAACGAAACAGACGAATGTTGCTACATACTGCCCGAGTCTTTGGAGATTACAGGTAACCTTGAGGCTTCTTTCTTGCATAGGGGCATATTTGAGTATCCTGTTTATGAAGTGCCGTTGGTTATAAGCGGAGAGTTTGTGTTGCCAAAGGAGTTTGAATCGAAAAGGGACAAGCAATGGAATTTCGAAAAGGCGTATGTCCGGCTTGACGTATCAACATTGCGGAATGTGCGTGACAATGTTGTTATTAGCCTTGATGGGCAGAAAGTCTCTATGCAGCCTAATAACTCCGGAATTCTGGAATGCGAAGTGGACCTTCAGAGTCTTCTTGATGGCGAAACGGTAAAGTTCAGCATAGACTTGCCGTTGAAAGGCGCAGAAAGTCTGAAGTTCAGACCATTTGGACGAACAACTACGGTTAATCTGACCTCTAACTATGCTACGCCAAGTTTCAATGGCAGTTATTTGCCCGATGAAAGGGAAGTTACAGCAAATGGCTTTTCGGCTTCGTGGAAAGTATTGTCCATAAATCGCGATTATCCTCAGGTATTTCCGAAATTTGAAACTAATATCTACAATTCCACGTTCGGCGTGGAACTGATAGTTCCTGTCGAGCAATACCAGCAGACGACGCGTGCCGTCAAATATTCGATGCTTATAATCCTGCTGACGTTTGCCACGGTG
>CACWOG010000342.1 GCA_902762455.1 uncultured Bacteroidia bacterium
CGAGTCGGTGCAGACGTATATGCAATCGACATCTGCACGGGTAAGCAACGACTTGACAATATCGAACTGCTTCTTGACGTTGGGGATTACCTCGTACAGATATTTTTTCGGCATAAACGGCAGAGTCTCCATGCGCCACTGCTTCATCACAGGGTCGTACGCATCGGGGTAGCTCATCGAAACGAGGTGACCTACGCACCAAGTCACTATACAGGTGTTGCCCTCAAGGTAACCGTCGTTGCGCGACATAGGTTCCTTTAGAGCCTTAGCGAATTCCCTCGCAACACTAGGCTTTTCTGCTATGAAAAGATTTTTTCCCATTTTGGGCGGGACTAAGCTCCTATCACGCGTTTAAGATTAGCTATCTGTGTATTCCAGAGTTCAACGACCTCGTCTTCCTCGTCATCGATGGCAAAGTCGGTGACTATCAGAGCAACATCGTTTGTGAGTTCGTGCTCCTCTATCCTAAATTCAAAATACGAATCGTCGTCTTCCGACTCAAGCCAGTGGAAACGCACCATTGACAAGTCCTTCGAAGCGACAAGTTCTGCCGACTCTTCCACGCCTTCCCATTCAAAGGTGAAAATATTGTCCTTTTCAGTAACCTTGTCTGCATACCATTCGTTGAGACCTGTCGTTGTGCTCAAACGGCTATATAAAACTTTTACCGATGTGTTCAAAACAAATTCTAACTCTATCTTCTTCATAAACAAGATATTTTTGTTATTTCGTGGTCAAAATTAAGCATTATTTTCATATTAGAAAATTTCTATGTATATTTTTTTTCAAAAAGATTTGCACAATTCAGAAAACATACATATCTTTGCAGTCCCATTTTCAAACGAGATTTTGGCAATGGCGAGGTAGCTCAGCTGGTTAGAGCGCATGATTCATAATCATGAGGTCGGCGGTTCAATCCCGCCTCTCGCTACAAAAAAAGCGGACTTTAAAGTTCGCTTTTTTTATTTCTACTGGTTACGCTTAGTCGGCTTCCATACCCCCGACTCCACTCCTTTCATTGCCTTGAACATTCCGATTAGCAAAGCCAAGTTCATCGAGAAGAAGTGTGTTACAAACCTGAACAGCACATTGTTGCAATTCAGTTTGCGCAAACAGAAATCAATCGGAATTAGCAGCAGCAAGGCATTAAACAGAATGAAAGCGACAAGGTAAAGTTTGAGATAAAATGCCAGCGCCAAGCACACCGCATACCATATAACCAGCAAAACAGGCGTTATCCAGCGCAAAACCTTGTGCGACCAAAAACTGAACGACAATCCCCTACGCGACGAGAACAACATACTCCTGAATTTGTGTAGATTCTGAAAATCGCCAGTCGATATGCGCACCTTACGGCGAAATTCGTCGGAAATGTTGTTGGAAACATCCTCATACACACGAGCATTTACATTGTTTACGGCCTTGTAACCCTGTCGGATTACATTCATGCAGATATAGAAGTCATCGACAAGGAAATTCTTGGGAACTGGCAGATGAAGTTTCTTACGCATGGCAAAGCAACCGCCGAAAGGTCCCATCATAGTTCCCCACAGCAAGCCTTCCTGATTCTTTATGCGAACTTCACGTGATATGTACGACTTTTCCTGAATGGAAATTCCGTCCTTCTTCAAGCCGGTATTTATCATGTTTGAATCAACAAGTCCGACATTTTCATCAACAAACGGCTTCATGAGTTCGGAAATCGTATCCTTGTCGAACATCACATTAGCATCGGACAAAATCATAATATCGGACAGACAATCCGCTATCAATGAATTGATTACATTGGCCTTGCCTCTGCGTTCCGTGTAGGCGAACAGTTTTATGAACGGATATTTCTGCGAATATTGCGCAACAATCTCGTTGGTATTGTCGGAACTGCAGTCGGAACCTATGAGTATATGCAGTTTTTCGAGCGGATAATTTGAACCGACAATCGACTCCAATTTCTGAGCAATCACCTCTTCCTCGTTGTACAGCGACATAATCACCGTAACATCAGGATATTCCTCCAACGCCTTGTATTCCGAATTCTTTTTTCTCGACAGCAGTGACAACCATATTGGAAATCCAAGGT
>CACWOG010000343.1 GCA_902762455.1 uncultured Bacteroidia bacterium
TTCGATGTCGGTAACGCCTATCATTGCGCCAACAGTACCTCCCGACAAATATTTCTGGTCGATGAAGACATAGTCGTCCTCAACAACCTGGAAATAGTTGTTCCAAGGGTCCTTCACGATGAAAGTTTCTTTTCCTTCTGGTGTTTTTGTCACATCGCCAACCTTGTCGTACTTGGCTTTCAGCTCGTCGTGGAAAGCCTTGACATTGCGGCTCTTGATCTTTGCTGCAAAAATACCAAGGTCGCCAACCTGTACATCGAAAGAAATCGGCTCGGGCTTACGCTGTGAGTACTGCCAGATTTCGAATCCTCCACCACCCTGCAAGTTTACGGCTATGCAAGCATGACGCTTCTGCGGCTTGTTGCCAGTGTATGGAAGCATGCGTTCTGCAACGGTGTCGTCTTCCAGAATCTTAACATTCATCTGAAACATTTCGATGTACCATTTCCACGATTCGTGAAAGTTTTCGGTACCTACACCAACCTGCTGTATTCCTGATATAAAGTAATTTTCCATTTGATATTTTGTTTGTTGAGTCGTGGCGCGCCGCGACTGTACATTATTAATTGTTTATTATCCTTTTTCTAAGTTTCTAAGTTTTTGGGCTTGCAGGCTCAAAGGCTAACAGGCTTAAAGCCTTTAAGCCTTTTCTTCTTTTAGCCCCTTATTAATTGTCAATTGTCCATTATCCATTGTTAATTGTCCATTGTCCTTTTACATCGCCTTTATATTCCTTGCTATTCTCGCTGCCAGTCCAGGGAACCAACGCTTTATGTGTACCATTATCAGTTCCTTGCCTCCGACAAGCACTTCTCGCTTTTTACGGTAGATGGCATTCACAATCTTGCGTGCAGCCTTCTCCGATGTTATTCCTCCAGCCTGACCAGCGTCCATCTTGCCGTGCGGAGTGCCGTCCTTTTCAAGTGCATAAAGCGAAATGTTGGTCTGCACACGCCCCGGACAAACAAAAGTAACGCGAATATTGTCCTTGTAGCACTCCGCCTGAACAGTCTCGAAGAAGCCATACAGTGCGAACTTCGATGAACTATAAGCACAGCGCAACGGGAAACCGAACTTTCCTGCAATGCTTGTCGTAACGGCAATCTGTCCGCCACCATTGGCAATCATTTTGGGAAGAATCGTCTTTGTGATTGTCACCGGGGCAAAATAGTTGACATCCATAACCTTGTCAATCACATCCATCTGCGAATCAATGGTATTTGACCTCTGGCTGATTCCTGCATTACAGAAGAAAATGTCAATTTTGCCAAACAACGACCAAGCCTGCTCCGAAACCTGCGCCAAGTTTTCCAAATTTGACAAGTCGGCAGACAAAACCTTTGCATCGGAAGCACCGTCGGCAAGACATTTTTCGCGCACCTTTTCAAGTGCCGACTCGTTGCGTGATGTCAGCACAATGCTTGCTCCTTCCATTGCCATACGGTAGGCAGTTGCCTCGCCTATTCCCGACGAAGCACCCGTTATCCATACTATTTTGTCTGCAAAGCGATGTTTCATATCATTATAGTACCGTCATTCCGTAAGACAAAGCGAACAGGCACAGGTACGAGCCTTGTGAGCCTGTCTATACGGAATCTCCCATTAGTACCCCAAGGAGATTCCGCATAAGCGAACTCACGCAACACGTTCCTTAGTTGGTTCGTTCTGCTTTTCGGAATGACGGTCTCTTTCTGTATCATTGTCACTCATTTTATTTTGCATCAACCTCCGCCTTGAAATCCTTTGCTCTTGCAGCACCTTCGCCAGTATTTATGAGAACGGTCTCACCATTTCTGATACGACCTTCCTCAAGAGCCTTGTAGAAGCCAGCAAAGCAAACTGCGCCTGCAGGACCGAAGTAAACACCCTTTTCGTTCTTTGCAATGCGTGCATAGTCGGCAATCTGCGATTCCTTAATGCGTACAAAGCAGCCGTCGCTCTTGCGAACTATCGGAGCCACAATAGGATACATTCCCGGATTACCAGCCGAAAGAAGGCGAGACGGTACGTGCCTATCTCGGTATCGATTCCGGATCCACGACGACGAAGCTCG
>CACWOG010000344.1 GCA_902762455.1 uncultured Bacteroidia bacterium
TATTTAATTTTGCAAATTGTAAAATATTTATTTAAAAGTATAATAAACAAATAAAGGAATAAATCTCATATAAATTAGCAACCATACACCTTTAATAAAAAACAGAAGAAAGGCGAACAACTTCTGCTCATATCGAAACAAGGCTATGTCAGGTTCGTTGACGACGGCAAACTGCTGCGCACCGATGAAGTTTCCGATGTCAATTCACTTGGAGACACAATACACATTGTCCTGGACAGACTGACGGTCAAACCTGAAGACACTTTGGTTGGACGTATTGCCGATTCGGTTCAGACCGCATTCTATGAAGGAAAAGGCGAATGCTTTGTGTATGAATACGGAGAAATGCTAAAGCAGCATTCTTTCTCCAACCGCTTTGAGGCAGATGGAATTACCTTTGAACAACCATCGGTAAACCTTTTCAGTTTCAACAATCCTATCGGTGCTTGCCCCACCTGCGAAGGTTTTGGAAAAATTCTCGGCATCGACGAAGACCTTGTCATCCCCAATAAAGGAATGAGCGTTTACGAAGGCGCTGTTTTCTGCTGGCGAGGCGATGTGATGAAGCAGTGGAACCACGACTTTATGATAAAGTCCGCAAGAATTAACTTCCCGATTCATCGGCCTTATTATCAGCTTACTGAAGCAGAAAAGGAAATACTTTGGAACGGAGACAAGAAGCACGACATCTATGGCATCAACGACTTCTTTGAATACCTTGAAACTCAAAAATATAAGATACAGAACCGCGTGATGATTTCGCGCTACAGAGGCAAGACAACCTGTCCCGACTGCAAGGGCAAACGTCTGAAAAAAGAAGCCATGTACGTGAAAATCAACGGCAAAAGCATAGGCGACCTAATCGATATGCCAATTAGCGAACTTTGCAAGTTCTTCAACAATCTAAGCCTTTCAGCGTTCGACGAGGAGGCATCGGCAAGAATCAGGACGGAAATAAAGGTCCGCCTTGATGCAATGATGGAAGTTGGTCTTGGTTACCTTACACTAAACCGCACAGCATCAACACTTTCGGGCGGAGAATCGCAACGTATGAACCTTGCAACTGTTTTCGGTTCGGGACTTGTCGGTTCGCTATACGTCCTAGACGAACCGAGCATTGGCCTGCACGAACGCGACACGCAAAACCTTATAACCATACTCAAGAAACTTCGCGACAAGAAGAACACGGTAGTTGTCGTTGAGCACGATGAAGCCATAATCCGTGCCGCCGACCACGTAATTGACATAGGTCCGCTTGCCGGTGAATTTGGCGGTGAAGTTGTATTCGAAGGCGACATCAAGAAACTTGAAAAAGCAGACACACTTACCGCAAAATACCTTCGTGGCGAACTGCAGAACCCCAAGAATGACACACCATTGAAGTGGCGCAACTCCATAAAGATTGAAGGCGCACGCTACAACAATCTGAAAAACATAACGGTAACTTTCCCGCTCAACGTTGCAACAGTAATCACAGGCGTAAGCGGTTCGGGCAAGACAAGTCTTGTAAAAGGCATCCTCTACCCTGCCATACGTCGCGAACTCGGCGTTTCGGCAGACAAGGCCGGCGACTTTGATAAGATTTCGGGAGACCTCAAGATGATAAAGAATATCGAGTTTGTTGACCAGAATCCTATTGCAAAGTCAAGTCGTTCGAATCCAGCCATCTACATCAAGGCATTCGATGAAATACGAAAACTTTTCGCCGAGCAGAAAACCGCCAAACTCAACGGGTTGAAGGCTTCGCATTTCTCTTTCAACACCGAAGGCGGACGTTGCGAAGTTTGTCAGGGCGAAGGCGAAATAACAGTCGAGATGCAATTTATGTCCGACATACACCTTGTGTGTGAAGCCTGCAACGGAAAGCGTTTCAAGGACGAAATTCTTGAAATAAAGTACCGAGACAAAAACATCTACGACATTCTTGAAATGAGCATCGAGGAAGCTGTGGAATTCTTCTCGCAGAGCGACGGCAAACTGGAGAAGAATATCGTTTCGTTGTTGCAAAACTACATAAATGTTGGTCTTGGCTACCTGAAGATGGGGCAGCCAT
>CACWOG010000345.1 GCA_902762455.1 uncultured Bacteroidia bacterium
CCAATTGAAGTGAAGGAGTTTGACAAAGTCCACGACCGCTTCCTCTGCATCGACAGTACAATTGTTGGCGTAAAAGATTATTTCTCCTTTTTCACCCGTTTCACCGTGTGCTTGATTTTCCCTATTATAAAATTGAGTTCCAGCGATGATTCTGTCTCAGATGTTTCGAGGTCTGGCATCACAATGTCTGTCAGCATTTCGCCAAAATGCTGCATTTTGCTTGTCTGTACACGTTTGTCAGTCTCCTTGTGTAATTCCACCAGTTCGCGCCTTAACGTCCGTACTTGGGCAAATGTTTCAATGATAGAAAACGTCACTGCTGTTGCCCGTTCACTTTTCAATATGGTAGCCAGCATATAAAGTCCTTTTTCAGTGAAGACCTTAGTTGCAGAACGGCTCTTTGCAGACACTTTTGTGGTCAAAATTTTTGACCGCAAACTTCGTAATTCACTCTTGGTGAGTTCAAACATGTAGTCGCTTGGAAATTTGTCCAGATTGTTCCGCACCGCCTGGTTCACCTCTTTGGTTTGTACGCCATACAATTCCGCCACATCCGCATCAGCAATCACATCATGCTTTCGAATAGTGACAATTTTGCTTGTAACTTCAGGATAAGGAATTAGTGTATTCATGTTTATGTTTTTTTTGTTACTTCATTTTTTGCAAAAGTAATCAAAAATTCAACACAGATTCCGCGTGGGTTGGAAAAAAAGTTTTGCCAACTGTTATACTTTTTGGAGGTTTTCTCTCACATCAATATCAGGCAGGCAATCTGCCATTGCTCGGGCGTGAAATCAAAGTAATTAGTTTCAGTTGTCCCAAATTTTGGGACAACTGCTTTATCTCCACTTTCGTTTTCTTTTGGTTCTTTATAAGATTGCTTATGTGACATGAGAAGAAAGGAGTTGTCAACGTTTTGGTGATTAATATATTAAACCGTATTATATTAAATACAAGTAATTTATCCCGTTATCACGGAATTCGAGAGCAGGTTTCACACGTGTCGAATATATATCAAAGACCAAAATATTGCATATAGGAAAAAATAGGAAACCTTTTCGGTTTCCTATTAATTAACGAACAAAAGCGGCGTTATTAATTTGTTCTATTTGAAAACCGCTACTTTTTGCGTTGCGTAATTTCCGACTTTGACATAATAGATGCCTGAATGCAGCGCATGGTTGCCCACCAACCTGCCCATGATATCATACACACATATGGTTTTGCCTTCTGCACCCTCTACAATTATGCGGTCACCGTAGGCAAATACACGGATGGCATTCTTTTCCGCTTCCACTATGCCATCTCCTTTGCTGACGAAATAAGCTGTAATGACCGTATCAGTAGTTACTGTAAAGTTATAGGGATTCATTTTGCTGCCAGTACTCCAGTGATCGAATTTGTAGCCTTCATTGGGAATGGCATTGAGTACGGCGTTAGGGTTTGTGCAGGTAGGTTGGTTCAGCACTTGTACCGTACCCATCTGTTCATCCGCAGACACTGCTGAGAAAGTGAATGTGTTTTCAATAAAGTTGGTCAAATATGGTAGTCTTGCCGTATAAAGGGCAAGCGTTCCGCATGGGATATACACCGGAACATTGGTGGGAACACCGTAAAAAGCATCATTTCCAATAACTGGAGGAGTACGACCTTCAAATGATATTGCCGTCAATCCCGTGCAATTTAGAAAGGCATTCGACCAGATGGAAACAACGGAGTTTGGAATGGTTACAGATAGTAGTTTTGTGCAACCTCTAAAAGCATTATGACAAATAGCTGTGATAGAATTCGGAATGGTTACAGAAGTCAGTTCTGTACACTCAGCGAAGGCAAGAGGTCCGATAGAATCGATGTGAACAGGTATATTGAACGTTTTTAATCCTGAACCACGGAACGCTTCTTGATCAATAAACGTTATTGAGTCGGAAAAGATGACAGAAGTCAACCCTATACAATTTTCGAAGGCTCCTTTAAACGAAGACACTGAATTTGGAATTGATACAGTTGTCAATCCTGTACAGCCTTGAAAGGCAAAATCAATATTAGAAATT
>CACWOG010000346.1:0-1107 GCA_902762455.1 uncultured Bacteroidia bacterium
TCTTTGCTCCGTAACGACTTGAAATAAAATATAGAATTTAATTTATTCTCAACAGAAACTTTAAATAGTTTATACACCGCCGAAACATACGGGTCACGCCGAAAATCGCGCAGAGATTTCATGTATTCAGCCAGCGATTTGCAAGACAAGCGCAGACTTTTTCGCTTGAACAAGTCGCCAGCGATAGTCTTTACTGCCTTCGGAAAGCTCGGAAAACGGAACAGAAAATCAATGTCGTGAGTTGGAACAAACTTTGGTTCTCGCTTGGCTATCACAAAGTTAGGAAAACTTTCTTGCACAAACTTTCGCAACAGCATTGCATATTCGTCAACTATAGGAACATCAACGAGTTCGTATTTAGAGCAAAGACTATCGGAATAGCAGAAACGACCGTATTTGTCACGATGCTCGGTCATCGTCTCCTCGTAGCGCGAAAGCAGAAGGAAAGAAATCGTCAGCATGTCGAAATTCACATGCACAATCTTGTCCTCATAGGAAAACAACGGTGCATTTTCTGCCAACGAAAATACTTTAAGTGTTACTTTACCATCATACGACTTAACATTTGAATATAAAGCTTTTCCTGAATACAATAATTCTATATTAGAATCGTCAGGAGCATTAAATTTCACGACAATTCCTGAGTCAACAACAAGCGTTGGAACATCACTAATTTCAACACGGCATTCCTTCTGCGGAAACGCAATGTCGGCAATGCATTTGATGGTATATTCTATGGCATTATTCGTTAAAACCATTGATAGTCAAGATAATAAACCGTCTTTCCAATCAGCAGGCAAAAATCCGTCACAAAGGTAATATTTTTGTTAATAAACTATCTCAACAAAAGAATAGCAACCGCAATAATTTAATTATTTTCGCAAAAATTATCATACGAACAATGGACGACAAGGAAAAAGTACTGATAATCATCAACCCCGTTTCGGGCACTGGCAAGCAGAAGTCGGCGCTAAAGGCTACAGAACGAGGCATCGACCGCATAAATTTCGACTACGAAATAGCTGAAACTCAATATGCTGGACATGCAACCGAACTTGCCAGACAAGCCGCATCCAAAGGCTACGACATCGTTGTAGCTGTCGGGGG
>CACWOG010000346.1:1126-3173 GCA_902762455.1 uncultured Bacteroidia bacterium
TTGCTGCCGGACTTGTCGATACACAAACCAAAATGGGCATAATTCCCTGTGGCTCAGGAAATGGACTTGCACGAAGCCTAAAAATACCAGTCTCCAGGACCAAAGCCGTCGAAGTGCTTAACGAAAACAGAATGAAGCGTATAGACACAATGTCGGTCAACGGAAATTTCTGCGCCAGCATTGCTGGAATCGGATTCGACGCATTGATAGCCAAAGAGTTCCAAGAAAAGCCGAAGAACACCAGAGGTCTTCACTCCTATGTTCAACTTATCGCCACGAAGTACCCGACCTACAAAGCCAACGAATACAAGATTGAAATCGATGGACAAAGCTCGCTACACAAAGCAATGTTTATCTGCCTTGCCAATGCTAACCAATTCGGGTACAATGCAATAGTGTCGCCAAACTCAAGAATCGACGACGGTCTTATCGATGTTTGCATCGTGAAAAACATCCCATTAATCACAGCTCCGCACACAGCAATGCTGCTGCTTACCAACAATCTAGACCACTCGCATCGAGTAAAAATTCTACAGGGAAAATCTATCAAGATATACAACAACATAAACGAGTACGCCAACATCGACGGAGAAGCAAAGAAAGTCGGCAAAACAGTTGACATAACCATAAAACACAAATCGTTAATGGTAATATGCTAAACAATCGCTTTATATTGATTTTGTTGCTCACATTCACAATTTTCGGCTACGCTACGGCACAGGAAACTGAAAAAGAAACCGTGCGGTACGACTATTCGTTTGAATTCAAAAATGGCGTTTACACTTCGTTCTACTCTTTCCGCAACAACTCCCCGATTCCGTTCTCGCGCTTCGTCTCGCCAGCCTACGACGACGACTTTTTCAAAAAAATTCTAAAGGTCGAAACCATAAGCTTTTACGACGAAAACGGAACTCTCAACGAAATTCCTCGCAAACTCATCTGGGGCTACGCAAACAACGGAAAACCAAACATTTACTGGAACAACAAATTCAACCTCATACCTTACATCGGAACAATTTCGCATTTTGTATCTACCGAACTTGTAACGCACTACACTAGCGGGACAATGATGTACGACCCAATGTATATCCCTTCTACACAGTCATATACAACCGAGGAGTTAGTGCATTACTTTATCGATATGAACACTGGCGAAATCATCTCGTATGGCAGCAAAAATCTGCTGGAACTGATAAAGGACGACACCGAACTATACAACGAATACTCAAAACTTGGCAAACGAAAACGCATAAAAAGCATAATGGAATATGTACAGAAATACAACAGAAAACACCCTATTTATTTTAACAAATAACACACTGACAATGAAACGATTAACCATATTACTTATAATATTAGCTACCGCATTGCAGGCTTTTTCGCAGATAAAGATACCGATGGGAAACAAGTCCGAAGTGGAAAAATTCTACAAGACAACCACTTACGTCGTAATGAAAAACGAATTTATGAGCGACTACAACGATGCAATAAAGGTAGCTGTAGAGAAACATTGGACAGCCACACCTGTCAAATATGTAAAAGCCAGCGAGTTCGAGAAGTTACGCCACGACGACGACAAATCATTCCTTGTGATAAACATCGCGTATTTCGATGGCGACGATGCAAGATTTGAGTTTCTGATTTTGTCGCTTGGCGGAAGCAAGTACAAGACAGTCAACGACATGCCCACCCTATGCGCCGTTCCGCTATGCTACTACGACGACGAAGACGAGGACAAATACACCTACAAGCTCGGCGCAATGCTGAAACACTGCCAGACGCACGTAGCACTATGCCGCGAGCATCCCGAACTTACAAAGGAAACTATCCTCAACTACTACACCGACAATACCGGCAATCTTGCCGACAAGACATTATACCTACTAAAAGACGATGTATCAGATGATTTGCGTAGTAATTCCACACTTAAGTCGGCATATCCTTACAATATAGAATTCGCCACTGCAGAACAAATCGAGGAGCTAACAAACTCCAACGACGACAAGGCTCTTATCGTACACATTATCAACCCATACGATGGCAACGG
>CACWOG010000347.1 GCA_902762455.1 uncultured Bacteroidia bacterium
GTAAAGACCTTTATAAGCCAGCATTTTATAATTATGCGGAACTAAAAAGTAGGAGCACACCAGTGACACTAATCGAAGGAACTGCTGCAACATCGCCTTTGCATTTTGGAAAATTCATAGCTGTTGACTATCAGGATTTGAAAGGGAACAGGTCAAAACCTCTACATTTCCAATATTTTACAATTTCCACAAACACACATTCTTATGTCGTAGCTTGCTTCGGCAATGGGGAAGGCTTGAAGAAAGGTACTGGATATGCCGTATGCGAACTTAATTTCCCGAAGTTGAACCGCAAACTCATTGGCACATGGAAGAGATATACGTCTTACAATGATGAAGCAGGGGCTATTGCTTTCACAAGTAATACCGACTATGACAATACGGATCAAACACGGGTTCTTGATTGTTACGTACCTGATCAGGGAATTATGGATGATGCAGAAGCAAGTACGAACGAAGACTTGGATAACGGTCTTCTTAAAAATATGAAAGACGCCGGATGGGAATTCAATTGATACATTCGGTTTTCTGCACGATAGCCGCTCTAAACGGCGGCTATCTTTTCCGATCAACAGAGGAAGCATCGAACAATAGCGAACTCCATATCGGCAAATTTATTTAGCATTTGGTTATTCAGTATATCGTTGAGGGGTTGATAGAAAAGTTCATGCTGTTAGGCTTATTGCTTGAGTGCTGATACAAATGAATGTGCATCAGTATAGATTTTTAGTAATAGGCCAAGAGACAATTGTTAAGCTATGGTTTGATTCTTATGCAATGCGCACAAAGGTAAAGAAGTTGCCCATTTATTGCAAATTTTTGACTTTGTGAACTTTTACAAGGCAAAAAGGTTTTTGTCTTTTGCCTTTCATATGAAAAAACAATTAAATTAATAACCGAGGAAACATTATGTGTGGCAAATTTTTGTTTGCTGTCTTTTTTGCGGCATTGGGTCTGTCGTTGCCTTGTTTTGGATTTGAACAGGATTTCTCGACAGCATCCTATGATTCGTCTACGGGTTTGCCGGGTGGATGGAGTCTCAAATGGACGGATTCCACACGCGTTTCTTTGCCCAAGACACAACCGCAGTCGCCATCTGGAACGGACGAATCCGGCCTAAGGATAAATTTCTATTCTGCGACAACATCCAATTTGCTTTATTATGCTACGAAGATGGATGACGAAATCGACGTCATCGCCGACACGACGGCCATGGGCGATCCCGTCGAGGTTGAATACCACTTGACGTTCTATTCTGCGACGATCGACGACAAAGATGCGATTCCGCAGGAAGCAGCCATCAAAGTGCTGTACATCGCGCTGGTTGTCATTGTCGTGGGCGGCATACTGAACTACGTGTTGAAGAAAAGACGGAAACGATAGGGCTAAGCCGCGCGGCGTTTTCCGAAATGAATCGAAGGGCAACCTCTCGATGCACTTGCAAGGAAAATCGGGTAGCGCGGCATTGAGGGAGAGACAAGGATAGGTGCGATTGCGATGCACGATGAGTTAATTTGCATGATTGGCACCGATCACAGTTTGGCATCGGCGGATGTGCGCTCGGCGTTCGCATTGCCGGCAGATATGCGCGAGGATATTCTGGCGCTCGCACGGGCCAAACTTGGCGCGACGGGCGTGGTGCTGCTCGCAACATGCAACCGCACGGAGTTGTGGGCGAGCTTCGATGGCGTCGATGCGCCGGTGCGTTCGGTCGACGAACATGGAGTGCCTCAGCCAGATGATCAGATGCTGCAAACGATTTGCGACATGCATATGGTCAAGCCCGAAGATTATGCGCGCTATTTCATGTGCCGCTCAGGGGATGAGGCTGTGAGCCATTTGTTCAACGTGGCATGTGGGCTGCGCTCAGCAATTGTGGCCGAAGACCAGATCGTCTCGCAGGTGAAGCAGGTCGTCACCTATTCTCGCGAAATCGGAGTGGTTGACAGCGTGCTCGAGGTGCTGTTCCGCCAGGCCATCACAGCTGCCAAGCAGGTCAAGAGCGGCGTGCGGTTTACGCGTGCGTATA
>CACWOG010000348.1:0-1912 GCA_902762455.1 uncultured Bacteroidia bacterium
GACGACATCAAAGTAATGCGCTACCAAGTGCCCGACTGGGATTCGTTGACTTTACAGCAGAAACAGTTCGTATATTATCTGGCCGAAGCGACCTACTGGGGACGCGACATCCTCTACGACCAGTTCTTCAAGTACAACCTTATGATTCGCAACACTTTGGAAGGCATTTACACTACCTACGAAGGCGACAAGGAATGCGAAGACTGGAAAAACTTCGAGATATACCTTAAGAAAGTATGGTTTGCCAACGGCATCCACCACCACTATTCCAACGACAAGTTCACGCCGAAATTCAGCGAGGAATATTTCAGGATGCTGCTCGAGCAGTCGAAGGATGGCTATATTGCCATGAACACAACCGAAGGCATGGACAAGAACGAATTTACCAACCTGCTTTGCGACATTATCTTCAACCCCGACAAGTACCAGAGCAAGAACAATACAGCCGAGGGAGTTGACATCATTGCACAGTCGTGCAACAACTTCTACGAGAACCTTACAGCAAAGGAAGTTGAAGACTACTACAACAAAATGCAAGTTCCCGACACAGCAAGACCTATTTCTAAAGGTTTGAATTCAAAGCTATTAAAGACTGCAGATGGCGGGAATATTGTGGAACGCACCTACAAGATTGGCGGAATGTACAGCGAAACAATCGAAAAGATTGTCGAAAACCTTGAAAAGGCAATCGAATTTGCCGAAAGCGATGTACAGAAAGCCGAATTGCGCAAACTTATCGAATACTACCAAACTGGCGACCTCACAACTTGGGACGAATACAATGTAATGTGGGCAGAAAATACCGACCCGCGCGTGGACTATGTAAACGGCTTTATCGAAAACTACGGTGATCCTCTGGGACTTAAGGCTACTTGGGAAGCAATTGTTGACTTCAAGGACATCGAAGCCACCAAGATGACCAAGCTCATCAGCGAAAACGCACAGTGGTTCGAGGATAACAGCCCTGTTGACAAGCGTTTCAAGAAAGAAAAGGTGAAGGGTGTTTCGGCAAAGGCCATCAACGTTGTTGCTCTCGGTGGCGACTGCTTCCCTGCCCCGCCAATCGGAATCAACCTGCCTAACGCCGACTGGATTCGCAAGGACCACGGCTCGAAGTCGGTTACAATTACCAACTTGACTTACGCCTACGACCAGGCAGCTTTACAGCGCGGAGGAAGCCTCGAGGAATTTGCAGCCAGCGAAGAAGAAATTGCAAGGGCTAAGAAGTACAGTTCCATCACCGACAACCTTCACACCGACCTTCACGAATGCCTTGGACACGGCAGCGGTCAGCTTTTGCCCGACACCGACCCCAATGCGCTCAAGGAACATTCATCGACATTGGAAGAAGCTCGCGCCGATTTGTTTGGTCTTTACTACCTTGCCGACGACAAGATGGTTGAACTCGGACTTTTGCCCGACAAGGAAGCCTACAAGGCAGAATACGACGGCTATATCCGCAATGGACTTATCACCCAGTTGACCAGAATATTGGAAGGCAAGAACATCGAGGAAGCCCACATGCGCAACCGTGCTCTCATTTCGCGCTGGTGCTACGAAAACGGCAAGGCCGACAATGTGATTGAAATGTTCAAGAAGGACGGCAAAACATACGTTAAAATTAATGATTACAAGAAGCTGCGTGAACTTTTCGGAACTTTGCTTGCCGAAATCCAGCGCATAAAGTCTGAAGGCGACTATGCAGCAGGCGCAGCAATGGTCGAGAAATATGCCGTAAAGGTTGACCCCGAACTGCACAAGGAAGTGCTTGAACGCTACCGCGCATTGAATCTTGCACCTTACGGAGGCTTTGTAAATCCGAAACTTACGCAGGTATTCGACGAAAAGGGCAACCTAAAGGACATTGAAATCTCCTACCCCGACAACTTTGCAGAACAGATGCTTTGGTTGA
>CACWOG010000348.1:1932-2529 GCA_902762455.1 uncultured Bacteroidia bacterium
GCAAAAACCATCCTTTTCTTTTTGTTGCGTAAACCCATCCTCAAGCTTGTAGTTGAATTCCTTGTTTGGCATTTCGTAGAACACGCCGATTATGCCGCTCGTCAAGGTTTTCTTGTCGCGACCTAAATTATCATCGTTGCTTCTTCGAGGCATAAATTTCTATTTTACAATTTAAAACAATGTATTCTGCGTTCCTGGCATAAACTTGTTCAAGTGCCTGTAGGCCTTTTCGGTGGCTTCGCGGCCACGTGGGGTACGCTTTATGAAGCCTTCCATTATCAGGAACGGCTCATAGACTTCCTCCAAGGTGCCTTCGTCTTCGCCAACGGCAGTTGCAATAGTCTTCAGACCGACTGGACCACCGCCAAACTTCTCGATGATTGTAAGCAGAATCTTGTTGTCCTGCTCGTCGAGGCCGTACTGGTCGATGTTGAGTGCCGACAGCGAATGCTTTGCAATGGCAAGGTCGATGCTTCCGTTGCCAATCACCTGTGCAAAGTCGCGGACACGGCGCAACAAGGCGTTTGCAATACGTGGTGTACCTCGGCTACGGCGTGAAATTTCGAATGTTGCATCTTCTGTAATTTGCACATTAAG
>CACWOG010000349.1 GCA_902762455.1 uncultured Bacteroidia bacterium
GTTTCATCAGTTTAAAATTTTCTGCAAAGATACAAAAATGTTTTAACTCTGACAATGTTTTTTTTGAAAAAAATCGCATGGTATGGAATAGTTTTTGAAAAAGTATTATTTTTGTTTTCGTAAAATTTTACAGATATGAAGAAAATAGTTTTTGCAATGTTACTTGCGTTTGTTGTGTCGGCAGTGGCATACTCGCAGGAAGTTCCACAGGTACAACTGAAGAACCTGAAGGGAAAAGTTGTCAATTCGCAGGAGATAATCGAAAATGACGGCAAGCCGGTAATGGTATGCTTTTTCGCTACTTGGTGCAAACCCTGCATCAAGGAGTTGACTGCTTTCAGCGAGGCCTACGAGGACTGGGCTGATGAAACCGGTGTAAAGATAATTGCTGTGTCGATTGACGATGCCCGCAGTACCAATTCGGTCGGTCCGTTTGTAAATGCCCGCGGCTGGGATTTCGATGTCTATCTGGATGCCAATGGCGACTTCAAGCGTGCGATGAATGTGAACAATGTTCCCCATTCGTTCCTGCTCGACGGTAAGGGCAATGTGGCTTGGCAGCACACTTCGTACCTCGAAGGCGACGAAGCTGAAACTTTCGAGATGATAAAGAAGGTGGCAGCTGGCGAACCTCTGAAGGACGAGAAGAAAGAAAAGGAAGAGGAATAGTATTCCTACTTCCATTTTCCCCTAAAAAGGAATCATTTTGCAACTAATAATGCGAACATTATAGTATATGAAGAGATTTTTATTTCTGCTTGTCGTATTTTTGTCTGCAATTCAACTTTTTGCACAGAAGGACGGCAAGAACGAGAACAAGTTTAATGTCTCGGGTAATTTCCAGAGCGATTTGCAATATTATTTCGAAGACCAGAAGATTGGCGCAGTGGCTATTGATGAAAAGTTGCTGTCGAACTCGTATGCCAACTTTATGATTTCGTACGGAAAATTTTCTGCTGGTGTTCGTTTCGAGGGTTACTACAACACCTTGCTTGGTTTCCCGAATTCGGGTGGCAAGAACGATGGCTTTGGCGTTCCTTCGTATTGGGCTAACTTCACCAACGACAAGCTTGAAGTCACAGTGGGACATTTCTACGAGCAGTTCGGCAACGGCCTTACCCTGCGTTCGTACGAGGAAAAGTCGCTCGGTATCGACAATGCGATTCTCGGTGCGCGTGTGAAATATACGATTGTACCTGGTGTAAACATCAAGGGGTTGGTTGGCAAGCAGCGCTACTACTGGGAACTTTCCGATGGTATCCTTCGTGGCGTTGACGGTGAAATCCAGTTCAACGAGATGATTAAGTCGCTCAACGAAAGCCAGTTCCGTTTCGGAATCGGCGGTAGTTTCGTAAGCAAGTACCAGAAGGAGGACAATCCAATCTACAACTTACCCAACAATGTGGCAACTGGTGCTGGACGAATCAACATTGGCTATTCTGACTTCAACCTGATTTCGGAATACGCCTACAAGATAAACGACCCTTCGGCAGACAACAACTACATCTACCGTCCCGGACAGGCTTTCCTCATCAATGCTACATATTCGCAGAAAGGCCTCGGCGTGATACTTTCTACCAAGTGGGTTGACAACATGTCGCTTCGCAGTGACCGCAATGCTACGCTTTCGGACCTTACCGTCAGCTATCTGCCCGAAATTACACGCAACTACACCTACGTCTTGCAGGCTTTCTATCCTTACGCAAGCCAGCCGATGTGCAGGCTTTCTATCCTTACGCAAGCCAGCCGATGGGCGAATGGGGCGCAAAGGGTGAATTCTTCTACAAGTTCAAGAAGGGCACAAAGTTGGGCGGAAAGTACGGAACTACAATCACCTTGAACTATTCGCGTGTACATAACATAAAGAAGACCGCAATCAACGATTCCACACCAATAGGCACCACTGGAACCTACGGCTACAACACCTCGTTGTTCGCTATCGGCAAGGAGCTGTACTATCAGGATATCAATGTGGAAATCTCGAAGAAATGGTCGAAGAAGTGGTACACCAACATTGCATACATGAACTTGTACTACAA
>CACWOG010000350.1 GCA_902762455.1 uncultured Bacteroidia bacterium
CGCGAAGAACATTTGTCGAGCCGGCATTCTTGCTGCCATGTTCGCGAATATCGATTCCGTAGAACCATTTGCCGTACCACAGGGCCGAACTGAACGACCCAATCAAATAAGCGGCAACTGCAAGTAATGTTATTATAAGTATATTCATATCGTTTTCCTTTCCTTATTGTTTATTTTGTTTTTCTGTCATTCCGCAAGTCAGAACAATAACGCGATACGAAACGGAGAGCGTAATATTGTTCGACTGTGCGGAATCTCCCAATGGTACACAAAGGAGATTCCGTACAGACAGTCTCACAAGGCTCGTCCCTGCGCCTGTTCGCTTTGTCTTACGGAATGACGAAAAAGAGGAGCATAGGGTATCAGTACCATATTCCTCCAATTTATATAGCACTATTTCTGTCTCTCCTGCCATATTGTTAACATTCATTACTCCTCAAAATTCCAGTTATTTATCACATGTTCCAAAATGGAACACATGATATAGACCGAACTTGTAAGCAATCCTTACAAGTTGGAAAATTTTCATTTTGAACTACCGAGAAATCCTCGGCAGTTGGATTACATACTGAAAATATTTTCGTTTTCCCAGCCATCTGTTCTCCTACTTCATCTTCTTTGTTCTGTCTAGGTCACGCTTGTTGTCGCGGTCCTTTATGTCCTCGCGCTTGTCGTGAAGTTTCTTACCACGAGCCAATGCGATTTCCATCTTGGCAATTCCCGCTTCGTTGAGAAACAAGGAAATTGGCACTATCGTCAAGCCTTTTTCCGCAACTTTCTTCTGCAACTTATTCAGTTCCTTTCGGTTAAGCAACAATTTACGATCGCGCTTAGGGTCGTGGTTGTTGCAGGTACCAAGCGAATACTCCGCGATATGCACCGAAGTCACCCACAATTCATTGTCCTTGAACACACAGTACGAATCGGTAAAACTTATCTTTCCGTCGCGAATCGACTTTATTTCCGTCCCCGTAAGCACAATGCCTGCAGTATATTTTTCAATAAACTCGAACTTGAAGAACGCTTTCTTATTTTTATATTCTATCTTTTTCATTTCCAGCAATCTAATCTACAAAAAATCCCATAATAATTCCATCGAGCGTCTGAGCCACCGCCACGCCTAACACTATAACCAACACAGACATTATCATAAATATTATCACCTTGTCGTATGCTATCTTCAGGAAATATTGTGAGCCGAAATAAACACTGCGTAAAGCAAATAAAACGGGAGCATACACTCAAGCAGGAATATCGACGACTTGCGATACTCGATGCCGCCATACATCCGGCAAATCCAATTCTCGAGGAAACTTACCAAAAAGTAAGTCAACGCAAACAGCATAGTGATGACAACAGTATCGAGCAGTACAATCGGAAATCCCTCCTCTGGCATACGGTTGAGAGCAGAACCGAACAGCACGACTGCAAAAAATGCCGACATCAGCAGAGGATAGACCTTGCCGTGCAAATCCTTGGCTGTCAACGACGAAAAATCGTACCGCTGCCAATAAATGCGCGGGCTAACGAAGATTTTCGCCATTTTTACTATGACATTTTTTACAACCATAAAATACTGCAAAATCTTGCAAAGATAATGCTTTTTCTGAAATGTCGAAAATTTAGTTTCGAAGGCATCACAGTACAGCCTAGCAGCCAAACAAAAGACAAATTTGACCTGCCATTAGGCAGTTAGATGTTTCAGAGACGCAATGAATTGCGCCTGTACAAACGGCTGTCAGCCTGTCAGCCTGTTAGCCATTTAGCCTTATTACAACCCCGCCTCCATCTTCGACTGCGCTGCGTACTGTTGCACTATCGGGTCGTTGGGATTCAGTTGTGCCGACTTTGAGAAATATTTGTATGCTTCAGCAGGATTGCCTTCGGTGCCGTAGATTATACCCAGGAACTTCTTCACTTCGGCATCTTCCTTCATAACATCGGCCTTCAACAGATATTCCTTCGCTTTCGCAAAGTCACCCAAATTTCCATACGACATTCCCATATGGAACGGAATCTCAAACTTGCTAGTATTCAACGAATAAGCCTTCGACAGATAATAAACCGCAGAGTCGTTCTGCTTCGGATTTGCCGAATAGTAAATCTCGCCAAGCTGATAGTAGGATTCGTAGTAGTCGGGCGAAAGAACGGCATAATCACGCCATATTGCCTTTTCATATTCAGGATTGTCGATGTTGTAAGTCAGCACACCTACCGTATTGTTCCATACATCACGGTTAAGCGGATTGGAATGCAAAGCCTGCTTGTAATACTTGAACATCGTATTGTAGTCGTTGTCAAGCTTGTAGTAAATATTGCCAATACGCACCAACGATTCGGAATTAAGGCTGTCAAAACTCAACGCCTTCTCGAAATATGGTATCGCCTCGCGCATAATGCTGTCGCGCTGAGCAATATAGGCAAGACTGTCGGCTCCGTGGCACTTTGCAGCACGCTTCTCCGCCCCTTCCGACTGCGTGTAAAGGTCGCTGGCATACGAGCTGTTGCCCTTTATGCTGTTTACGCTGACATGCACATCGTGGGCAAAAAGCGTTGACGAATCCTTCCAGTCCATATTGCGGGTAACGGTCTTTGCACAGAATGCAATTGCCACAAGACCATAAACGGCTACCGTAACATTTCGCAAAGTCCTCTCCTTCTCGGGAAACTTTTCGGGCAAAACCTCGGCAAAAGTGTATGCAATGGCAAGGCTAAATCCAAGCGATGGCATAAACAGGAACCTTTCTGCCATAAATGCACCTACATTGAACAGCAGGTTCGACGGCAGAATCAGCGTTGCTCCGTAGAAAAATATCGCATACGAATACACCGACTTGCG
>CACWOG010000351.1 GCA_902762455.1 uncultured Bacteroidia bacterium
CGCATCGACCTCGGACGGCTTGCAAAAGGCTCGTACACATGCAAGTTCGCCACCGAATTCGACGGAAACAAATACGAAACCAACATAGCCATAATGGTTAGGAATATGAACCTTGAAGCACAAAACCTCACGGCAAACCACAATGTGCTTTTCGCCATTGCAAGCGCAAACGGAGGCAAGGTCTATTATCCTGCCGAAATGTCGAAAATAAAGGATGACCTGACATCGAACCCTGACATCCAGAATGTTGCATACGAAAAGGAATCGTTGTCGTCGATAATGGATTTCTGGTATCTGTTCATCTGCATACTGCTGTTCGCTACGGCAGAATGGTTCTTAAGAAAATTCTGGGGGGGGTATTAAAATTATGAGTATGAACTTTTTCAACTTCCATACACACAATCCATCGGAAACATCGGGCATAATAAGCATAAGCGAATACGCCAACTTTACCGAAGGCAAAAAGTATTCGATAGGGCTTCACCCGTGGTACTGCGACAAGAACTCCATCCACAAGATGGCTGAAATCGCAAAGGCAGCCGAAAATCCACAGGTGGTAGCCATCGGCGAAACAGGCTTCGACAAGAAGTCGGGACTTGACCTTGCAGGACAGACCGAAATTTTTGAAGCCCACGTGGCATTGTCGGAAAAACTGCAGAAACCGCTGATTATACATTGCGTAAAGCAGTTCCAGCACCTGATTGCCGAAAAGAAGAAATTGCAGCCAACTATGCCGTGGATTTTGCACGGATTCTGCGGAAAACTGTCGCAGGTAAGCCCCCTAATCGACAGCGGAATCTACTTTTCAATATCGCACTCGCTGCTGTCGAAGGACAAGAAGTCGTCGAAGTTCTTCTCGTTCGTGCCAAAGGAAAGGTTGTTCTTCGAAACCGATGACGGCAATTTCCCTGTGGAGAATGTCTATAAGTCGGCTACGCGCTGGATGAACATTTCGCTCGAAGAACTTTGCGAAATAATTGACAAAAACTTGAAAACCATTAACCTATGAGCTGGCAAGAACGCACCGAACTGCTTCTCGGCGACGAAAAGATGAAAAAACTGCACTCGGCAAAGGTGCTTGTCTGCGGACTTGGCGGTGTGGGCGGTGCAGCAGCAGAACAGCTTGTCCGCGCCGGCATACAGAACCTTACAATAGTCGATGCAGACTGCGTTTCCGAAACCAACATCAACAGACAACTCATTGCCACTCATGAAAATATAGGCAAACCCAAGGCTGAGGAATTCGCCAAGCGTTTCCGTGCCATCAATCCCGACATAAACCTCACAGTGATAGGCGAATATCTTCGTGACGAATTTCTTGAATCAACTTTAAAAGACGGCAACTGGGACTTTGTTGTTGATGCCATCGACACGCTATCGCCAAAATTGCACCTGATGCGAATCTGTATGGGTTCGGGCGGAAAACGCAATCCGCAGTTAATCCAAATTGCCGACATATCAAAGACCTACAACTGCCGTCTCGCACTGATGCTTCGCAAGCGACTGCACCGATTAGGCATATACAAAGGTATAACCGTTGTCTTTTCGCCCGAACTGGTTGATAAAAGTGCCATTGTGGAGGAAGAAAGCGTCAACAAGAAGTCGAATGTGGGCACAATAAGCTACATTCCAGTGGTTTTTGGCTGCATGTGCGCGTATGCGTGTGTTGATTTTTTGACAAATCAATCCTAATTTAGGCATTAATGTTCATCTGGATTTGGAATCTTTAGCTTACTGCCTAATATACACAACATTAATAAGTTTCTTCCAGCCACCGCGACAAAAATACATTATACACCGAATAAGACTTGTCGTTAAGACCTATTGTTTCGAGAAGCAACTCTTTTTCAGTTAACGACTCAAGGTTTCGCCGTGCATTTGTAGCACTTCCTAACTGATATTTTGCAAGAAATTGGGCTGATGTTACACTCTGAACCGATTGTTCTTTTGCAATTGCAATAAGCAACAACCACTGCTGGTCGGTTATCAAATTTCGTATCTGCATGAAATTGGATGATTCTGTCTCTAAAATTTCACGACAGGCCATACGAACAATCGACAAAGTCACAACTTTGGGCTTCATTTTAAATATTTCGTTGCATAGCGATTGCGTGTAAAAAGTGTGCAGTCTGGACCACTCAAGGATATAGTTCATCGCATCATCATCAACCTGCGCAGGCGCGAATTTCTCTCGAATAAAAGCAGAATATTTCTCAGCATCAATTTTGTCAAGCGACAATTGCCTGGTGCTTGAATAAAATGGCCGTGCTACATCGGTAAACATCTGTGTCATAATGGACTTTTTGCTTCCACAATAGATAAAACTAATATTATGCATCTGTTGTGTATATGTCCTGAGCAGTGCTTCTACATTTTTTTCCGGATATGCAGTAATCTGCTGAAACTCATCAAATGCCAGAACGACATGCTGTTTCTGCGAGTTCAAGAAGGCAAACAATCCCTTCAATGTATATTCCTTTTCCGATGGGATAGCAAAACTGAATTCCACTTGTGGCAGTCCGCTCACTGGATCGTAGGTAATTACAGGACGATACCCCTTCAGCAAGGTCATAAACTTATTGCCAATAGTGGTTTTTTCGGGGAATTCTGCGAGTATCGATTCCGCCAATGTCTTGATAAAATCTTTCAGCGAAAGTGTTGCAAAAATATCAACATAAATGGTATTATATGGCAATTTTTCTTCTGCAATCTTATAAAAAGTGTGATGTATTAACCCTGTTTTCCCGAGCTTTCGTGGAGAAATTAGTGTTGTATCGATACCATTCTGTATGTTCGACAATAACATTTCTGTTTCTTTCTCCCTGTCACAGAAGAACTTTGGAGACAAATACCCCTTTGCTAAAAACGGATTCTGCATAACATTTAATTTTTTGCAAATATAAATATTTTTTTAATCCAACCTATTTTAGGTAGCCTATTTTAGGTAGCCTATTTTAGGTA
>CACWOG010000352.1 GCA_902762455.1 uncultured Bacteroidia bacterium
TCGCTCATTTTTGCACTATTTTTATCACACCGCAAAAATATGTAAACTTTTTGAAACTCACAAATTTATTTTTACCAATTCCCGAACTTATTGGATTTTCATTCCCGAACTTATGGAACTTTTGTTCCCGAACTTGAGGAATTTTTGTTCCCGAACTTGAGGAATTTTTATTCCCGAACTTGAGGAAACAAAGCAAAGCATTGCGCGACACTTGTTAAATCGTAATAAAAAATCAATGCTATTTGAAATGATTATGCGGCAAAAAGGCCTGGTTCTACCCTAGCATCAGCAAACCGCAAGTCCCAAAAGTTTGCTCCTTGTTGGTTAAATCGTAAATCTAAAATCTGACTCACTGAATCATAAATTGAATTATTTTTGCAAAAAAAATTCTTATATGGATAATTTGTTGTCCGAGATAAAGGCGGCTAACCGAGATCTGTTCGGGAAGATTGTAGAATATCGCCGCCATATACATCAGAATCCGGAGCTGTCGTTTCAAGAATTTGAAACGGCAAAGTATATACGTGGCATTCTGCATGAAAACGGCATAGCCACCGATGATAGTTTTGGCGACAATGCTGTGATTGCCGTCATAGGTGAAGGTGGCGAAACCGTTGCGTTGCGTGCCGACATTGATGCCTTGCCAATTTGCGAGGATGTCGATTTGCCTTTTCGTTCGCGGAACAATGGCATTATGCACGCCTGCGGGCACGATGCACATGCCGCTTCTCTGCTTGGTACTGCATTGATACTAAAGAAATTGCAGAAATACATCAAAAATCGCATTGTCTTGATTTTCCAACCTGGCGAAGAATTGTGTCCTGGTGGTGCAAACATATTGGTACAGAAAGGTTTGCTTGAGAAGTACGACATAAAGCGTATTGTCGGAATGCACGTTTCTGCCGAACTGCCAACAGGAAAGTTCCTTTTTGGCAGTGGCTATCTGATGGCGGCAACCAACGAATTGTATATTAAGTTTCATGGTGTTGGCGGACACGCTGCCATGCCGCAGAAACGTAGCGATACAGTGCTGGCTCTCGCTAATCGCTTACCGACGACATGCCGTTTGTTGTGGCATTCGGGAAAATTGTGGGTGACGGTGCGCTAAACGTCGTTCCGCCCGAAACTTCTGCCGAGGGAACCATGCGCACATTCAATCCTGTCTTGCATAGGACTATCGAGGAAAATCTCAAGCGAATAGCCAATGAGTCGGCGGCAAAGTACAAATGTACTGCCGAGCTTGAAATCCGCAAGGGGTATCCGGCTGTGTATAACAATCCAGAAGTTACCGCAAAGGTCAGAAGTTTGGGTGTTGACTATGTATCGGAGGCAAATATTGATGAAATGCCGTTGAAAATGACGGCGGAGGACTTTGCTTTTTACTCGGAGAAAATTCCTGCAACGTTTTTCCGTGCCGGCATAATGGGAAATGGCAGGGGCGAAGTTACCCAACATAATCCCAAGTTCGACATGGACGAGGAGGTTTTCCGCGAGTCGGCAGGACTTATGGCTTATATTGCGTTGATGATAAACAATGGATAATTGACAATTGACAATTGACAATGGATAATTGACAATGGATAATGGACAATGAATAATGGATAATTGGCTAAAAGCCTGCAAGTCTTTTTTTTCAAACAACCTCAAACAATATCAAAGTACAGACGTTGCGCGCAACGTCTCTAACAAAACAATTTTCAAACAACCTCAAACTATTTCAAACAACCTCAAACTATTTCAAACAACCTCAAACATAGAAACAATTATATGAGCAGTTCAAGTCGGCAAAAAAGAATCCGCTTGTTGTTGTGCTCGATAACGTTCGCAGTCACCACAATGTTGGAGCGGTTTTCCGTACCTGCGATGCCTTTGCCTGCGAGCGACTGCTGTTGTGTGGAATTACCGGCACTCCGCCTCACCGCGACATACAGAAGACTGCACTCGGTGCTACCGAATCGGTGGAATGGAAGTATTATGAGAATACCATTGATGCGATTTCTGAACTGAAATCTGCTGGATATAAGATTGTTGCCCTTGAAATTGCTGAAGGTAGCATTCCTGTTGATTCGTTTTCTGCCGTTGAGGGTGAAAAGTATGCTCTAGTGCTTGGTAACGAGGTCGATGGAGTTGATGATGCAGTTATGGAACAAGCCGACATCTGCCTTGAAATACCACAGTTTGGCACAAAGCATTCGCTTAACGTATCGGTAAGCGGCGGGATTGCAATCTGGGAAATCGTCAAGAAATTAATTGGCAATTAATTATCAACTTCATTCAGCGCTTCCTTTGCGTGTGCCAGTGCCGCATCGAAATTATCGTGTATGTTACCCTTGCCGATAAGGAATGATATACGGCTCTTATCCAGCGACTTGCGTACGTTTGGCTGTACGCCCGACAAGAAAATCTTCTTGTTGTCGGTCTTGAGCGACTTTATGGCTTCGCGGAAGTTTCGTTCGCCAGTCTCGTCCATAAACGGAACGTGTCGCATACGGATTATCAGGATTTTGGTGGAGTCGGGACGACCTTTCAGCACCTCGCTGAACTGCTTGGCTGCACCGAAGAAGAACGGACCGCTGATTTCGTAGATTTCTATGCCTTCGGGAACGTCGTCGTAGTTTTCCATAGTGTTGGTGTCGAGGTCGTTCTTTAGTATTGCCTCGCCATTGTCGGCCATACGCTTCATGAACATCAGCGATGCAAGGACGATACCTATTTCTATTGCTACGGTCAGGTCAACAAGCACGGTAAGGAAGAAGGTCACGAGCAATATTATAATGTCGTATGGCGAACCGCGCAGGATTGACGTGAAGCTGCGCCATTCACTCATGTTGTAGGC
>CACWOG010000353.1 GCA_902762455.1 uncultured Bacteroidia bacterium
GTATCGGTTCTAAGTTCGCCGTTCCCGTTTATTTTCTTGCACGAGCTAAGTGCCACGCACATAACCAATGCTGCTATAACAAAGTTTCTCATTTCTTTTGAATTAAATTTTTGCAAAAATAAGGATTATTTGTGATCTACGATTTATGATATGAAAAGTTTCTGTTGCAACGCAATGCTTTGCGGTGTTTCGATTATTTGATTGCAGCGAAAAAGGTCACTTATTTGAAATCTATTGAAATAACAATCTGAAAAAAAGTCCTTGTCGGGGAGACAGGGACTTTTTTCGTAGTAAGTTTATGTTTTGTTATCGACGTAAGCTTATTAAAGGGAGCTTTAGTCCGAAGCATATAGGATGTACTTTTAATACCTTGTTGTCAGCTGTTAGGTTGCTGTAAACTTTCGACAAGTCGTAGGTAGCATAAAAACAGATTAGTCTAAGGTTTAATTCTGCTTTTACCCCGTAGCGCAATGCTTCGAAACAGCTGGCTTTGATGTGGTTCTTGTATTTTTCTCCGTTTTCGATGTATTTGTATTTGTTGCGACCTCCGATGTTGTATCCGACATATCCGCCTACGCCGATGCTAAGGTGTTTTGGTATGATGACAAAGGTGGGGCAGAGTTCGAAGTTGACGTATGGTGCCGATAGTTTGCTTTTCATGTAGGAGAGGTCGGTATTGGTGTCGTAGTAGAGGTAGGGCTGGTGCAGCGAGTCGGTTGCGTATCGTACCGAAGGTTCGCTGAACTTGAAGTTGAACCAGGTGAACGAAATTTCGGTTGGCAGGCGGAACCATTTGCCGAAACGTATTACGTTGCCGATACTTATACCAGCTTCCCATGATCCCCAAGGTTTTACTTTGTACATGCCTTGAGCGAACTTGCCGTTTTCGAGGTAGTTGTTGAAGCCCCATTTTGCACCTATGTATACGTTGTCTTTTATCTTCTTCTTTTTGGTCGGTGTATTGCTGTCTGTTTGAGTTGCGTTTGATTCTGGTTCACCGTTTGTAGTATTATTGTCCGGTGATCTGTGTATAACAACAGTTCCGCTTCCATCGTCATCGAGCCATATACTGTAACCTTTCCGATTCCATCGTTGTTGACAGATATTGTCGAGTCGGCAAAGACTTCAACATTTCCAATGCCGCTGTTGTCGACCGAAGCGTTGTCGGATATAAGATTTTTTGCATTGATGTTGCCTGTTCCCGAATTGATTATGCGAGTGTTTTTTGATGAACCGGAAATTTTAATTGCACCAATGCCGCTGTTGTCGATCGAAACCGACGGACAATCAACAGTCACCTCGCAGCTTCCTGTCCCCAAGTTGCCAATCTTGACGGGATTTTCTGATACATAGACCTGTGCCTTGCCAACGCCTTCGTTTATAAATTCGTTCAGCGAAGTCGTGGTTACCTCGATCTTGCAGAAGTTGTTGTTCGAATATGACGAATTTTCTTCCGTGAAGATTTCGAGGGTGCCGTTGCTTACCGAATACCCGATTTGATTTAGCGTCTTGTCGTCGCAAATGAATTTGATAGAATACTTGTCGCCTGTATTTACTAATACGGTGGCAACACTTTTGTTTACTACTCTGTGGAATTCCTCTGTTGTGTATTCCGTTTTGTTGGCTATTGCTACGTTGCTGTCTTGTGCTACCGCGATAATGCTAGCCAAACATGCCAATGTTACAATGATTAATTTTTTCATTTTTTCGTGTTTTATTTGTTAGTAGATTTCATTATTTGTTTCTAGCGTCAATTTTACCAAGACCTTCATTTGAGGCTTCTATTTTACTCGCTATCAGTTTCGAAGCCTTGATTTTGCCAATACCTTCGTTGCCGTAGTATGCTTCGTTGGTAGTGCCCGACAACTCTATGGATCCGATGCCATCGTTCTTCACAGTGACTATGTTGGCCTTAATGTTTTGTATTTCAGTCTTGCCGATGCCTTCGTTAGTAATGTCGATCTGGTCAGCCGAGACATTTGTAAGTTTTACCTTGCCAATGCCAATATTGCGGATAGTAAGCGAACTGGCTGTTAGCTTGTCGCACGATATTGAGCCTATGGTTTCGTTGGCAATGATGTTGCTGAGGGTCGTCTTGCCGAG
>CACWOG010000354.1 GCA_902762455.1 uncultured Bacteroidia bacterium
TAACTATTATCTATTTAAAATTATTTGACCGCAAATTTACTAAAAAATTGGCAAGGCAATTATTTTTTTGAAAAATGTTGAATCAGACATTTATTAATCACTTATATATCAACAAGATACACTTACAAATTATTCCCATTTATATTTTAAACTGCAAAATTTTCTCAAAATTTATATTTCAAAATATAAAAAATTAAAGATTTTAATGATTATCCGCAATTTTCACCAATGTGGAGATTCCGCATAAGCGAACTCACAAGGCTCGTACCTGTGCCTGTTCGTTCTGCTTTGTGGAATGACTCCTCACCGTCATTTCGGAAGTTATGATGAACCAGCGATACGGAATGGGGAGCTGTGTGAATCAAACTATCCGAGCTGATTGCGGATAATCATTAAGATTTTTATAGTTGAAACTATAAAAGCGAACACAACATAATCATAACATTTTATTTATCAATAATTTACAAACATTCATTACACATAAATATTTTAAGACGTTGCACGCAACGTCTCTACTGTCGCGGCGCGCCACGACACAACAGATGCAATCCTATAAATCAAAACATTAAAAACAATTTTAAAATTATTGAAATAATTTTTGTCTATCTCTCAACTAAAATATTATCTTTGCTTTTCGATACAAAATAGAGAACATATGAACAATGCAAGAAAAATAGGCGAAGATTTGTACTGGATTGGTGCAAGCGACCGCAGAATCAACCTCTTCGAGAACATAATGCCAGTTCCGCAGGGCGTATCGTACAACGCATACCTACTGAAGGACGAAAAAAATGTACTCATCGACACATCCGACAATTCGGTTTCGGAACAATTCTTTGAGAACCTCTATTCGCTTGTCGGCGACAACGAAAAGCTCGACTATATAATCGTAAACCATGTAGAACCCGACCACAGTTCGCTGCTTTGCCGCACCGCCTACGAATACCCCGAAGCAAAAATCATCTGCAGCGCACAGGCACAGAAGATGATTCTGCAGTTCTTCGACTGCATAGCAACTGAGCGCTTCATAACCGTAAAGGAAGGCGACAAGATGAGTTTCGGCAAGCACGAATTCACTTTCTGCACTGCACCTATGGTCCACTGGCCGGAAGTCATTGTCAGCTACGACATTACAACCAAGACATTATTGGCTCGACGAAGCACGCCGCTACTACACCAACATCGTCGGCAAGTACGGCACACAGGTACAGAACCTTTTGAAAAAGGCTTCTGCATTGGAAATAAAGATGCTATGCCCACTTCACGGACCCATTTGGCGCGAAAACATCGGCTACTTCGTTGACAAATACGACAAGTGGAGCCGCTACGAAGCCGAGGACGATACCATATTAATAATATATGGCTCGCTGTACGGTCACACCGAATCGGCTGCCAACATAGTCGCTTCGCGCCTTGCCGAGGCCGGACAGAAGAACATCGCAATGTACGACGCATCGGTAACACATCCCTCCTACTTGCTTTCGGAAGCATTCCGTTGCCGCAGGATTGTAATCCTTTCGTCAACCTACAATGCCGAAGTCTATACGCCAGTAAAGATTTTCATCGACGAGATGAAATCGCACAACCTGCAGAACCGCGTGTTTGCCGTAGCCGAAAATGGCACCTGGGCACCGACGGCAGGAAAGCAGATGCGCGAAATGCTGGCATTCAACAACAATGTCATCTGCGACACCACGCTCACAATCAAGTCGGCATTGAACGAAAGCCAGAAGGACAGCGTTGACAAATTTGTAAATGAGATTTTGAACAAATAATTACTAACCCTAAAACAGACACGAATATGAAGAAGTATGTTTGTAAGATTTGCGGATATGTTTACGACCCGACAGCAGGTGACCCCGACAGCAAAATAGCTCCGGGAACCGCATTCGAAGACTTGCCGGACGACTGGACTTGCCCTCTCTGCGGAGTTGGAAAGGAAGACTTTGAAGAAGAATAGTCATCGTAAGAAACTAAAAGAAAAACAAGGCATAATCGTGATAGTTATGCCTT